>CAWVZW010000027.1:0-39183 GCA_963934735.1 uncultured Planctomycetaceae bacterium | reverse complement strand
AGATGCTTCCCATCTTTAAGGACAACAAGCGTTTTGGTTCCAATTACGACAATGCGAAAGGAAGGTTGGTTGGTGAGGCAGATCGCCTCGTGGACCATATCTTGCAGAATGATGAAAACGTCTTCGAGGAACTATTGACGACGGAGGACTTCTACGTTTTTCACTCGGGGGATAACGCAGCCATGACGGCGTCGTCACAGCGCATCGGGAAAATCTATGACTACTTTAAAGATATGGACTGGGAGAACTTCGAGGCAGAAGACCTTATCAAGCACAAAGAATTCCTCGAAGTGGTCAAGATGAGAGGAGTTGACGCTTCGCGTCTAGTCTCCGCGGGTCGCCGCAATTCGATGCGGGAGTTTAAAACAGCGATGACGAGTTTCACGGCTCGGTTTGACAAGGGTCAGTCAGTCGCCGCTCCTTTTGTGTCGTTTCCGGCGCATGGCCTTTACAATGCATCGACGCGAACTGGCTTGCAATTGCGATCACCTCAAGTTGCCCATTTTTTCAACATCGAATTGGACAATTGGAATTACCCGTCCGTGCAACCCGCAAAGGTTGAGCATCGTAAAGGGATGTTGACGCATCCGGCCTGGCTGATTGCCCATGCCCAGAACACGGAAACCGACCCCGTAAAACGGGGAAAGTGGATACGGGAGAAATTACTAGCAGGAACCGTCCCTGACATTCCTATCACGGTAGATGCCGTGATTCCCGAGGATCATCATAGGACACTGCGTGCCCGGCTGGTGGATGTGACGGAAAAAACCGAATGCTGGAAATGCCATGAAAGGATGAATCCGTTAGGTTACGCATTCGAAATGTATGATGATTTCGGGCGTTTCCGTGCAGACGAATCTTTGGAACATCCTGATAATCTGATTCAGAAAAGTCCCGATAAGGGAGGCGTCTATGCCGATCTGCGGGATATCTATAAGACACAGCCAGTGGATGCCACAGGTTATCTTGTTGGCACAGGCGATGAGAATCTCGACGGGGAGCTCAAAGACGCCCTAGATCTGGCAGACCGATTGGGAAAATCTCAACGGGTTCGCCAATCCATTATTCGCTATGCCTTTCGTTATTTTATGGGCCGCAACGAATTCCTGTCAGATTCTAAAACCCTGATAGATGCAGAACAGGCCTACCTCAACAGCGAGGGTAGTTTTGATGCGGTCATCGTATCCTTGTTAACATCCGATTCATTTATTTACCGTAAAGAACTCGAGGATTAACGTCATGACCAATCGTAGAAACTTTCTCGAAACATCTGCCCTCAGCGCCGGCGCGTTGGCACTGACCCCATCATTCGCCAATCTCTTTGCGGCGGCCAGTAAAGGTGAGGTTCCACGGCGTTTTGTCTTTATTAGAAAATCCAATGGCGTTCGCCCCAAGGAACTGGCGCTGCCGACGTTTTCGGAAGCAGAACAGAAAGCCGATGGTGAGAAACAGGCGCTGGAAGTGGATTTAGAAAAGCACGAGTTACCTGCCTGGATGAAAACGTTGGAAAGTCATAAGTCGCAGATGACCATCCTACAGGGCTTGTCTTGTAAGATGAGCGAGAACGGCCATTGGTCGTATTCTTCGGTCATGGGGGCTTACAAGTCAGGTCGCAATTCGTTGAGCGGTATCAAGCGGGCCACCATCGATTTTGAACTTGCGAGGCTGTCACCGTCACCGTTTGGGCACGTGGAATTGTCCCTGACTGGTAATTACAGCTCTTTCAGAAAAGGGATTGTCGCCGGCTACTCGGCGCCTTCGCCTCATCAAAGGAACTATTGCTACGCGGATCCTCAAACAGCCTATGATGAGCTTTTCAAGTCCGTTACCAACCCAGATGCGGTGGATTCTGACAATGCGATGTTGCAGTTTTTGCAGGGGGAAGAATCGTTTAAGGCAAATGTGCTGCAGGGTTATGAGAAACTTAAACTCAGTAACCATATTCGGTCGATTGAGTCGATTCAATCTCGAAACCAAAAGGTCGCAAAAATGTCGGATGCGATAGGCAGATTTCTTCCAACGCTGGATGGGGTTCATGCTAGTGGAGGACCGAATGCCAGCACACCGGAAAAGCAGGAGGCGTTTACCGATATTCTTGTCGCTGCGTTGGTTACGGGTCTGACCAATGTGGTGACGTATACGATCGATGAGTTGTCCACGCCGATTAAAGGACTGCCGGGGAACGAAGGTGATCATATTTCCATTCATGAGCTTGGTCACAACGGTGGCTACAGCGGGATTTCTGCGGATAAAATTCGAGAAAAAATTCGTGTCGGGCATATGCAGCAGGTGGCGAGAATTGTCGAACGCCTCAAAGCAGTTCCTGAAGGCAACGGCAGTATGTTCGACAATACCATGGTTTGCTACTTCCCGGAAAATGGCGAAGGCCACCATAGTTGGGGTACGGAAGCGCCGTTTGTCATCTTAGCAGGCGACAACTGCAAGTTGGATATTGCCGGTCGTTATATCCGATTGCCATATCATGCAACCGCAGGTCATAAGACCATTGGCAACTTGTATACCACGCTGTTGAATGCTCACGGTAATCCGCTGAACCACTACGGAGATCTTGACTTGGAAATGTCGCGCAAAAAACTGGATCAGGTCGGCGCGATTAAGCAGTTG
Organism: uncultured Planctomycetaceae bacterium; assembly: GCA_963934735.1. Lineage (GTDB taxonomy): Bacteria > Planctomycetota > Planctomycetia > Pirellulales > Pirellulaceae > UBA721. The sequence goes on along the minus strand of CAWVZW010000027.1, from coordinate 36,558 downwards.
ATGAGTTAAGGCTAGCACATGAATCGAATTGTTAATCAAGGTTTCACAATCATGCAGGTGATCACAGCAAACCGAGCACTTGCGTTAGCTATGGGTATATCCGTGGTGTTGTGCAGTGTGACGGTAGGACAACAGGCGGCAAAACCCAGTGATTTCGCCACTTTGGTCAAGCCCTTTTTTAAGGTGTATTGCATCAAGTGCCATGGTCCTTCTAAAAGCAAGGGTGAAATCGCAATGAATACGCTGGGAGGCGATATATCCGCTGGTGATGACATCATGCACTGGAATACGATCTTAGACATGCTTGAATTAGGCGAAATGCCGCCGATTGATGAGCCCCAGCCTAAACCCGAAGAAGTCAAGGCGGTTAAGCAGTGGATCGAGTCGGGGATGCGCGCCTACATCAAGAAATCAAACCACGAGGCTTCCGAGCCCAAGATACGTCGGCTGACGAATGTAGAGTATGGGAACACGCTCAGTGATCTGCTAGGCTTTGAGCTGGATGTGCTGGAGGACTTGCCCGCTGACCCGGAGCACCACTACCACTTCAACAACACGGCCGAGTTGATGCGGATCGGTCCCGAGCAGTTGAATCGGTACCTGGAGGTTGCCCGCAAGGCGATGCGCAGCGCGATCGTGGATCCGCAGAAACCGGAGCCCTATCAGTTACGCAGAGAGTTCTCGTCGATTGGAACTGAAAAGGGTCTAGGCCAGGACGAGATAAGTGTCTTCGGTGGTGCCCGACATTTTTCCAATGGAATCCAAGTGAGCGGCTTCCCTAAGCACGGCGAGTATCGGATTCGCATTTCGGCCTCGGCCATTCTGCCGCCTGGTCATGATGAGGTGCCCCTGCAATTGAATATGGGGGAGTTCCAAGGTGGGGACCACAACGAGAAGGCGTCTAGAAATATCGCAACGCTCTATCTCACCAATAGTGTCGATGAGCCAAAAATCTTTGAGTTCCGCGGTCGGATCGAGAATTTCCCGTACTCCAGTGAACTGCAATCCAAGGGGTCTGACCAAGGCAAGCTGCTCGAGAGAATGACGCTTAGATTGAGCGTCGTTTACGATGACGGAACGCTCAACGATGGCGCCCATTATGCTTTTGTTCGCCAACTCGGAATGCCGCGTGCTGTGGTTAACTGGGTCGAGCTTGAGTGCCCAATGACAGATGTCTGGCCGCCCAAACACCACACTGACATCCTGTTTAATTCGCCACTACGGGACACTGACGAGCAGGCCTATGTGCGTGAGGTGCTCGAACGGTTCATGACGCGTGCCTACCGCCGACCGGCGCAGGAAAAAGAAGTCGAGCGGTTTGCCCAGGTCTATCGTCTGGTCCGCCCGAGCGTGCAGTCGCTGGAAGACGCGATGCGCGAGACCCTGGCGATGGCACTGATTGCGCCGCGGTTCCTTTACCACACCGAGTCTGACCCGGCGACGGATGAACACTATGCGATGGCGTCTCGACTCTCGTATTTCCTTTGGGCCAGCATGCCCGATCAAGAACTTTTTGACCTTGCGGCCGGACACAAGCTCGCCGACCCGCTGCTGATCGAACGGCAGGTGCTACGGATGCTCGCCCACAAGAAGTCAAAACGCTTCATCGAAGATTTCACTCTCCAGTGGTTGAGCATCCGGAAGGCGCTAACGGTCCCGATTAACAAACAGCTTTACCCCCGGTTCTTGTATCGGGTCCCGATCGGCGAGACAGCGGGGACCGAGATGGGATACCGGCCGTCGGTGCGTGATTACATGATGCAGGAGACCATTGGCTTCGTCGGCCACCTGATCGATCAGAACCTGAGTGTGCTCAATATTGTGGACTCTGACTTTGCGGTTCTCAACGAGCGGCTCGCGATTCATTACGGCGTCGCAGGGGTCAAGGGCATGCAGATGCGCCCAGTGCCGATCAAGCCCGAACACCACCTCGGCGGCCTGCTCACCCATGGGTCGGTGCTGATCGGCAACGGCACGGGCACGGCCCCACACCCGATCTACCGCGCTGTTTGGTTGCGTGAGGCGATTCTAGGTGACACCGTTGCACCGCCTCCGTCGAACGTCCCTGCGCTCAGCGACTCAGCCGGCGAGTCGCTAGAGGAGGCGCTCTCGATTGCGGACCTACTGGCCAAGCATCGCAACGTCGAGTCTTGCAAGGACTGCCATTTCCGTCTCGACCCGTGGGGAATCCCGTTCGAGAAGTATAACGCAATCGGTAAGTACCAGCCCAAGGTACCTAAGGATGGCACGCGCGTCAGCGGTTTCAATAAGCAGCAGCACGTCGATCTAGTGGGCTACCATGCCTACCTCGATTCGATCAATATCGTTGACGTCGATGCGACGTCCGGCGTTCCCCACGGACCACAGGTCGATGGATTACCCGATCTCAAAGACCATTTGCTAAAGCAGCGTAGGGACGATATCGCTGAGAACGTGATCCGGCGTTTGTTGACCTACGGCATCGGACGGCACCTTGCGTACCACGATCGGTTCACGGTGAAAGCATTGTCTGAGGAACTTGCAGCAAGAGACTTTGGCATGCGGGACATCATCGTTTCGATCTGTCAGAGTGATGTCTTTAGAGACAGCAGACAGAAAAAGGAAGATTAACCATGGCACATCACTCATTGCGATTAAACCGTCGGACCCTGCTCAGAGGCGCGGGTGTCGCACTCGCGTTGCCTTACCTCAACGCCATGGAGGGCCTCGCAAAAAGTAATTCCGATGTTGTGGCCATGGATGCCCCCAAACGTTTCATGGCGACCTATATATCCTACGGCGTCTACCAGCCCGACGGTCCTAACGGGATCCCTCGTAAGAATAAAGACGGCCAGTACGAGCATCACGAGTGGAGCTGGTGGCCACAGGGCGATCTTGGCGGGATCAAGTCGTTTAACAAATCCACCGAACCGTTCAAAGAGCTTAAGAACAATCTGACCTACCTGCGTGGCTTAGACCATAAGGGCGGGTACAAACTAGGCGGGCACTCCAGTGGTGACGTATTCCTCACCGGTGCTGACATGGCCGAGGGGGAACCCACCAATAACATCTCGATCGATCAGCTGATGGCCAAGCATCTCGGTCATCACACACGGCACAATTCACTGGTGATGGGTACGGAAGGCGGCACCGGCTCGTATCAACGTAGCAAGACGATGTCACATCGCGGGCCGGGCAAGGCGATCCCCTCGATGCACAAGCCCCAGAAGATTTTCAGCCAGCTGTTCAACCCGTACGGGGACAAAGGCGTCGAGCAGGTCCGGTTAGACTTGAAACGCGATGCGAGCATCCTCGATCTACTCATGGAGGACAGTAAGAGCTTTCATGCTAGCCTGGGTGCTGAAGACAAGCGAAAGATGGACGAGTACCTAGAATCGGTCCGCGAGATCGAGAAGCGTGTCGAACGCACCAGTCAATGGACGCACACGCAACTGCCAGATGTGGACACTAAGGGACTGAACCTAGAGGTCAATCACAAAGGTGGACCCCACGAGTATATCCGGGTGATGTATGATCTAGCCTACCTCGCCTTCGTCACTGATCAGACCCGCTTCGCGACGTATATGACCGAGAGCGAACAATCGAGTTCTAGCGAATTGTGGAACTATGCCAACTACGCACTGGGCTACACGGGCGCGACCCATGACATCGCCCATAAGCGACCGGCAGAATTCTCAGGTCAGTGGGACCGGTGGCGCAACGAGAACCACGCCTACTTCCTGAAACGTTTGGCGAACACGCAGGAGGGCGATGGCACGATGCTCGACAATACTATTGTGCTGTACGGCTCGGCACACCCGCATGCCTCCCACAGCGGTTACAACTACCCGTTGCAGCTCGCTGGTGGCAAGAACATGGGCTTCAAACACGGCTATCAGCACGAGTTCGTCGGCGACAAGAAGGTGCCCCTAAGCAACCTCTTCGTTACGTTGCTCCAGGCCATGGACATCCCGGCCGAGAAGTTCGCCGACAGTACCAGCACACTCAACCAATTGCTAAGGGCATGACCGATGACCAGTACCTTACGTAATATTTTGGTAGTGTTGTTGTTCTTGGTCTGCGGACCGATGTTCGCACAGCAGGACAAACTCCAACTGCCGAACGTTCTCATAATCGGGGACTCGGTTTACCAGCAACACGCTCGGGGTGTATTGACCGAACTCAAGAGCCAAGCCAACGTTCAGTTCGCCAACTGGCCTAAGCTCGTACTGCCCAACTCGGCCAACGCGGTCGAGGATATCGATCTGCTGCTTGGACTCAAGGACGCAGCGGGCAACGATGTGCCCGCAGAGAAGCGTTCAACATGGGACCTGATCCACTTCAATGTTGGGTTAGGTGACCTTATCTATTGCGTGCCAAACATCAAGTCGCACCGGATTCTGTCATTTGACTACGGCGGTGTGATCCGGACTGACACCAAGCAGTATGAGCAGAACCTGGAAGCGCTGGTCCGGTTGCTCAGGCAGAAGGCACCTGGTGCGAAGATTGTCTGGGCCAGTACGACGCCGATCCGTCACTCGCGTGAGAATGTGTTCAAGAAGGGAACCGAGATCAAATACAATCAGATCGCTGAGCGGGTGATGAAGAAACACGGTGTGCCGATCAATGACATGTACAACTACGTTGTATCCTTTATGGACATGGACAAGCCGGCCGGCCACGGCGCGGACCCGTTTTTCTTTGACAGGAAGCCAATTCACGAACCCATTCATAAATACATTATTCGGGAACTCGGACTGGACGCTGCCCAGCAATGAGTGGTCAGAACTCAAAAGATTTGTTATCTTTCGCTTGGTTTTATGGAACTTTATGCCTGACTCACTCGTCAAAATTGTCATCGATAGTTATGAACGTCATTCGCAAGTCATAAGGTAAAAACCCATGTATATTATGTCCCGACCTTATTTAGGGTTAGTTGCAGTATTGCTGATTCTATCGTCCCTGACTCAATGTAAGGGGGATGACCCTCTACCTGCAGGCTTGAACGAAGCTATTCGCAATCCGTTAATACCGGTAATTGTGGATGCCACTGTTTTGAAATATGACAAACTCGGCTATGGTGAAATCAAAATAAACACGATTTTTAACAGCGGTCCTGACGGGAAAAATCAAAAAGGAGATGGCAAAAAAATTATCGCAACCGTGCCCAAGCTAATTCGTGGATATAGCATTGATGGCAAGACTGAGATTGCGCCATTAAAGGTTGTTCTCGGCGGAAATACGGGAAGATTTATATTGTTTCTGGATGGCGATTTACTTTACTCGACCTATAACAATCGTTTCCCGATCCGACAAACGAAAGAAGGAAAATTTGAGGTTGGCATAGGTTTCAATGGCGGCGGAGCACCGTGGAAACCGTTATGGGAAATGCTATGTTTACTTCCCGAATACCCAGACGAAAAGACAGCTGCAGCCTTTAAGTTAGCGTTACAATCATTTCACTCAAAGACGGGCCGCTATCCCAGCACCGCAGAAGGGTTAGTGGCTTTGTTTCGCTGTCCACCTGCGATGAAAATGGAAACGTGGGGAGGGCCGTTTGCCTCGCGGGGAGCGGCGCTGTGGGCAGATTCGTTTCTTTACAAATTGGAGTCCTCCACCAAATACAGTTTCAATTCGAAAATCAGTATTCGAAAAGGCAAAAAAGTTAAATAACAATCAACCATTTTAGAGAATGAAAGAGAATCCTGATGTCCTATAAAAATATCGCGATACTAATGTTGATGCTTGCAGTTGCCGTTTCCTATGTAGAGACGTCCACCACTGCAGAAGAAATGCTACCACCCATCCAAGATATAACCGACATTAAGGCAAACGAGCAGATATGGAAGGTTGCTAAACGAGGTGTCCCGTTGACATTTCACAACAAATCCGAAGCGGCCAGATATTTTGCGGAACCCCAGCTCAAGCTACTACTGAAAAAAGTTGATTTCCAGAAACAAACGTTGCTGGTGTTTGCCTGGCGTGGATCGGGTCAGGACAAAATAACCTCCACAATTGCCGAATCGTTTCCGGAGCAAATTACGTTTAAGATCCTTCCCGGCCGCACTCGTGATTTACGGTCTCATCTAAAGATCTACGCATTACGAAAGAACGTAAAAATTAAATAACGATTTACCATTTTAGAAAATGAAAGAGAATCTTGATGTTCTATAAAATAATAGCGATACTAACGCTGATGTTTGCAACCTCCGTTTCCTATGCCGGGACGAGCTACGAGGTAATAAGCAAGGTTGAGGATAAAACCACGTCTTATATGGTGATTTTTGGCGGTGGTAGACGCTTTAAACAACATACGGCCTTTGATCCAGCCAGCAAGAAGTTTGTATATATGCAGTGGGCAAGAGACAAAGAAGATCCAAAACCCATTGCCAAGATTTGGGATCATGAAACTGGGAAAATCACAGAGCTTTATCAGTTTCCTGGTGTGAAAAATCCCTTGCCGATCATTCCTTCGATACAGGACATGAAAGTTTGTCCTGTAACAGGCAGCACAGACTTCGAAGCTATCCCTCGTATTGCAATCGATTAAAATGGAATCTCGGACCATGCTAACCACGGAATCAGCTTGTCCTCGTAGGAGGTCGTCAATTATACCATCGATATTACTGGCAGCGTTCGTCTGTTTGTTTTCGCTGTCCCCTACTCTTTCAGCGGCGACTGGGGATCGGCCGAATATCATTATCATCTATACAGATGATCAGGGATTCGGAGACGCCAGTTGCTTGAATTCAAATTCTGCGTTTCAGACACCTAATCTGGATCGTCTGGCAAAGGAAGGGCTGGTTTTTACGAACGCGCACAGCCCGGACACGGTATGCACGCCATCGCGATATGGCTTGCTGACAGGCCGTTATTGCTGGCGAACGGTGAAAAAAACAGGTGTTCTTCTCGCCGAAGGTCCCTGTCTTATTGAAGATGATCGCATGACAATCGCTTCTCTGTTGAGTGATCAAGGATATGACACGGCCATGGTCGGTAAGTGGCATCTAGGAATGCAGTTTCCCGGTGAGCCGGGCGCCCGTGATTGGTCCAAGCCTGTCACAGACATGCCACTTGACAAGGGGTTCGATTATTTTTATGGCGTTCCGGCATCTTTGAATTACGGAGTTTTGGCATGGTTCGAAGGGCAATATGCTAAGGTTCCTCCTACGCTTTACACGGCAAAGAAGATGAACCGACGACATGTGGATTACCGCATTATGCCTCCGTACGAGAACAGCCCGCAAGCGACCGAAAAAAAGCTGGGTGTACTTGGTATGGAAGTTGCCGCGGATTTTGTGGACAACCAATGCCTGACCCGTTTTACCGACAAGGCTATCGAGTGGATGCAGGACAAGGTCACTGCGGCCAGCCACGGCAAACCTTTCTTTCTCTATTTACCCTATACGTCGCCGCACTATCCTGTTTGCCCGCTACCCCAGTTCCACGGGCAGGGAAAATGTGGTGGCTACGGCGAGTTTATGATTGAAACGGACTACCACATCGGTCGTATTATGCAGTTTCTAAAGCGATCTGGTCTGGAAGAAAATACGATGGTTATTTTTTCAAGTGACAATGGTCCGGAAAGATCATGGATCCAGCGTATCGAAGAATTTGACCACGACAGTAGCCATATCTATCGAGGCGGAAAACGGGACATTTATGAAGGAGGACATCGTGTTCCTTTCTTTATTCGCTGGCCCGGCGGGATTAAACAAGCGGGCAGGAGTTGGGACGGAATTGTAGGACAGGTCGATTTACTTGCGACAATTGCAGATGTGATTGACGTTCCATTACCGGGCAATGCCGGTGAGGACAGCCAGAGCTTTCATTCCGTGCTGACTGATGCGAACGCCCAATATCAACGGGCGCCGTTGATCAACCATTCTTCCAGAGGCCGTTTTGCCGTTACTGATGGAAATTGGAAATTAGTGTTGCCACATAGGAAAAGCATAGTCGAACTCTATAATCTGGCAGCGGACCCAGCTGAAGAACATAATCTTGCGGCGATGCACCCTGAGCTCATTGTCGGCTTGCAAAAAAAAGCTACGAACATTGTCCTTAATGGAAGAACAACGCCCGGTGCTGTACAAGCCAATGACACCGGGCATTGGCCTGACCTTAGGTGGATAAAAAGAATAGATTACCTAGCGCGGCAGAATAAAGCAGAATAAGATCCACTGTCGTCACTGGCATAGTGATAACGATTGTTTGTAAGTTACAATATCAACTGCCGATTTCTGTAAATAGCCTAGGGTTGCATAGATGCTGTCCATTTTTGACTCTCAACAACCGATGAATCGACGCGCCATGCTGACCGTGGGTGGGTTAGGTATTGCCGGAGCAGCAGGACTGGATTTGTCACAACTTTTAGCGGCGCGGGCTGAAAAGAAATCATACACAACTGGTAAGTCAGTCATTTTTTTGATGCAGCACGGCGGCCCCACTCAATTTGAGACCTTTGACCCGAAGATGGATGTTGACGAGGCGATTCGAACCGTTGGCGGGGTGGCCCAGACGTCTATTCCGGGAGTACATTTTGGCAGTTCAATGTCACGCTTGGCACGGTTGGCGGATAAATTAGCTGTAGTACGGTCCTACGTTGGAGGTAGCAGTGGTCATGGTATTCGCCCCGTTGTCAGTAATGAAACGCTTAAGGCCAATCTGGGCTCAGTGTATGCTCGGCTGACGGGTGTTAATCATTCTGTAACGGGTATGCCTACGAATGTCGCTATTGATCCGACTGCTCTTGATCCAGGTGACAACGGACCTGATGTTCGATTTGGTGAGTTCACCCAGACAGGCACGTTGGGGAAAATGTACGAGCCTTTTGTGCCGGGAGGCGGATCGAACCTGCAAGAAAACATGAAATTGTTGATGCCTTTGAGTCGTTTTGATGACCGCAAGGGTTTGTTGCAGTCACTGGATAGATTGAAAAACGAGATTGACACCACCGGTGTTTTGGAAGGTGTTGGCAGAATTCGTGAACAGGCCTATGAAATGCTCATCCGAGGTGTTGGCGAGGCTTTTGATATATCACGGGAGGATCCCCAAACGATTGCGCGATATGACACTTCGCAATATATCAGTGACACGAAATACGCAAATGTGAGCAACGGTAAAAGCACGCGACATTGGTATCAAACCAACGCTCGCACCCTCGGACGGTTGTTGTTGTTGGCGCGTCGTTTGTGTGAAGCAGGTTGTGGATTTGTAACGGTGACCACTCAGTTTGTCTGGGACATGCATGGGGACAAGAACAATGTGGGTGTTGCTCGGGGAATGGACGCGGTTGGAAACCCATTTGATCATGCCGTTTCCGCATTTATTGAGGACTGTGAAGACCGCGGCTTGAGCGATGATATCATGTTGGTGACCACAGGCGAAATGGGACGGACACCAAAAATTAATAACCGAGGTGGTCGCGATCACTGGGGAGGACTTACCCCTTTGATGCTGTACGGCGGCGGAATTTCCGGCGGACAGATTGTCGGCCAATCCAGCAAAGACGGTGGGCAACCGGCCACCAGCCCAATGGGAAACGAAAATTTGGTGGCAACGATACTACAATCGCTATTCGACATCGGAGACTTACGACTGCAGTCCAGTTTACCGAGCGAACTGATTGAATATGCCACCTCCGGCACACCGATTCCGGGACTTGTTGATTAAGCGTTATTAGCGTGGGCGGGTGCGGACCGGTGCTCGCTGTCGCGTTGGAACAGGAACTTCCGTTTTCCAAAGAGTGCCTGATTGACGACCGTTTCGGACATGCAGCCCGTGCGTCTTTGAAAGTCGTGTGAATGTGTTCGCGGAACTCAGCAATGCTTGTTTGAGTTGATCATCCGAGACATCAGCTAAGATAATCTTGATAAGTTGTCCTTTGATGCCAAATGCGTCAGGTTTAATAACTAGGATTCCGGATTGGAAGCCTGCACCGGGAACAGTTTTTAGATCTTCGGAGTTGGTTGTAGACGCGTAAATGAATTTTCCTGTGAGTTGTTCATCCCAAATAACGCCCGTGAGCTTTTGGTTCAGAGAGTCCACTTCGGTTTGATCTTTGCCGAAAACTACCACGCTGGGAAGTCCGTCGCAACTGGCCACGTTGATTCCCAGACGCACGCTCTTCATTTGAGGGACAGAGGGATTTGATGTGGTCGTTGTTGTGCGACCTGAGTACTGGGCAGAAATCTGACGCAGGTCTGCTGCCATGGCGTTGGAATTTGCATAAAGAAAATTGGGCCCGCGTGTACTGCGTCTCAATTTAGTTTTTCCATCCGGGGAGAGGATGCAATACCCAAAATTTCTCAATTCGCCACCCGTGCTTCCCACGAATGCCCATTTAAGAAAGGTAGCCTCTTGTTTGTCTTCGTAGGTGGCCGTGCGGATGCAAACGAAGTCACGTGTCGCCTTGATAAGCTGGTCGCCAGACAGGAAACTCCTGTCCATATTCTGTTTGCCCGGTCACCACATGCCGGGAACGCCGTTACATTGGGCGGCGGCGGTAATCAGGAGGATTGGTTTGCCTGTCCGTTTTGCTTCCGCTAAACCGTCCGAGAGGACACCATACCAGGCGATACCGGCTACGACGTTTCGACTGCTGGGGATACTGCCACCATAGGACGATCCTGTGGGTGGCGAAAGTTGGGCGTGGGCGGTTGCGGTTGTTATTAGCAGCAGCAGCGATAGGTAAACAAGCGATCGTTTCATGGCAATCTCCGAGGAGTTTAGTATCTTCGTATGTTAATTCTGTATTCTATGGAACGGACTAATCCCGACGTCCTAAATATTAAACCCGCCGAATGGACTTTAGTTTCGCGGCTCTTGCTGATTAATGAAGAACGATTCCCCAACTGAAGACGATCATATCCAGTTACTGTTACTCCAACTGAGGCCGCAATAAAAGATAGAATGTATTTTTCAATCCATCCACTTCTGCAAATATAGGGAGGAGGCTCTCGGGTGTCAACTTCACGGCCTCACCGAGGGGACATTCATATTGGTTGATTCTACCGCGATAACGTATAATTAAAGCGGAGGTTAGATAGTGCTCGTAATCAACGACTCAAAATCCCGCCTGAACCGACGTCAATTGCTGACGATCGGGGGACTCGGTATGGGAAGTTTGTCGCTTGCCTCGTTACTAGGCGTCAAAGCCCAAGCGGCTGAGTTGTCCAACGCGGTGCGCAACAAATCTGTCGTTTTTCTATTTCAACAGGGCGGTCCGAGTCAGTTGGAAACGTTCGATCCTAAACCACTTGCTCCGGATAGTATACGTACAGTCTGTGATGTGATTCCGACTTCGATTCCAGGCGTCCACTGTAGTGAGTATTTTCCTAAGCTTGCTCGTTTGGCTAGTCAATTTACGATCGTTCGTAATTATCAAACGCTTAACGGTGGCCATAATATTCAACCTATCGTAGGGCCGCATTCACTGCAGGCGAGTATCCCAGTTCATTACTCTCGGGTCGTGGGAACGACGCATGCTCAAACAGGAATGCCCACCAGTGCCATTTTGTTTCCTCAGGCTGTTAGTGAAGATGTTCCGCGAGGATCAGCACGTGGTAATCTTGCGGAAACTGGCGCTTTTGGATCTGGTTATGCACCCTTCATCCCCGGCAAGGATGGTCAATTGCAAAAAGATATGCAGTTGTCTCTGCCACGCGATCGATTTTTTGGCGATCGACAGACCCTGCTAGGTAAACTCGACAAACTTCGTCGGGATGCCGACGCAAACGGTCAGGTTGGTGCGTTGGATGACCTGCAACAACAGGCGTATGATATCCTCCTCGGCGGAGGGGTTGCTCGAGCACTGGATTTGTCTCAAGAAGACCCCGCTGTACTTAGTAAGTATGACACGTCCGAATATGCAACTAAGGGTTCATGGAACAGTGTCAGTCGAGGGAAGGCGGGGTACTATGATGCCAATGCAGGTAGTATCGGAAAATTGCTTTGTATGGCACGCCGACTTTGCCAGGCGGGATGTGGGTTTGTTACAGTCCATGCCAGCTATGCCGGTGTCTGGGACATGCACGCGGATGGAAATAATCTCAATATGACTGATGGGATGAACGCGATTGGTTGGTCATTTGATCATGCCGTAGCTGCATTTATCGAGGACATTGAGTCGCGGGGAATGCAGGATGATATTCTGTTGGTTTGTTGTGGTGAAATGGGAAGAACACCGCGGTTGAATAAACGTGGTGGTCGGGACCATTGGTCAAAACTGGCACCGTTACTGTTGTACGGCGGCGGTCATCGTCGTGGCCAGGTGATTGGTCAGTCTGACCCAACTGGATCCGAACCAAGGGGTACACCGAATCACCAGAGCCATCTGATTTCAACCATTATGCACACGCTCTTTGATATCGGGCAGCTACGATTGGTATCGGGCATCCCCTCGCAGGTACTACAGATGGGTACAAAATCACCAATTCCTGGGTTGCTCTAAGCGTTGTCGCGTTGGGTTTTGCGAGGGGCACCTAGTGATGCCCTTTGCAGATCATCTGTTTTCGAATCGGGCTTTATATCGCAGTTTGGCTTGCACGGACATCGGGTCGGACTCGGGAACAACGGATTCCCATTGGATCCCCACAGTATAGCCATTCTCAATGTGACGGCGGTGGTCCTTCGTAAATGGTGTAAATGCTTGCAGGGCTGATTTTAATGCCGCTAGAATATCTTCTCCCCCAGCGTTCAATGCAACATGTCGTGTTACTGTGCCGGAGACACCAAATTCATCCGGTTCAACCACGAAAATACCTGGGGATTTGTTTTTGCCGATCAGTACCTTGAGTTCTGCAACATCCGTCGTTGCTGCGTACATAAATTGGCCAATAACACTCGGATCCCACGCAAGAGGTTGCAGTTTGCTGTTGATGGTGGCAAGTTCTTTTTCGTTAGTTCCAAAAGCCACGATTAAAGCACGATTATCACTGGCAGCCACATTCAATGCTAAATCAACGCGATCCACGTATGGAACTGGAGACACAAAACTATCCGAGACTGTAGGTTGATATTGCTGCAGCATCTTGTTCATCTGCAGCGCTAGATTTTCGGGAGTGCGGAAATTCATGGGGCCGCGAGCGGGACGCGTCAACTGCGTCTTACCATCAGGTGCCAGCAGACAAAAAACCGTGTTGGGCAACGAACCCTCGCGTACTCTTAGCATGTTTTCCATGAATTTATATTCAGTTTCACTTTCGTAGGTCAAAAGTCGAATACAAACCCAATCGCGTGAAGCGTCAACAACTGCTTCCTGAACCAGGAAGCGACTGGTGGTACCAGTAAAACCAGGTCACCAAATTCCCGGTACGCCCAGACATGCGGGCGCGCCTGAAACCAGAAAAACCGGACGATTGGTTTGCTTCGCTAATGCGAGTCCTCGTTCCAAGTTCCCGTGCCAGGCAATGCGCTTAGTAGGATTCTCTTCAGCCGAGACGGTTGCCGTAGTCATCAACAACAGCACAGGTAGGCAAGCAAGCAATCGTTTCATAGTAATCTCCGGGAATTAAGTGGACTCTCAGGTGGATTTTGTTATCGACTTCGATACGGTGGCGTGAAATAGTAAACACAGAAATTCTAAATATTAAACACTGTGTCTGAATGTTAGTTTCGGCCCATCGTTGTGAACGGAAAAACTTATTCGGGTTTGATTGTGCGGGTAAAACCGTCATCGCCAGCGGCACGTCGAGCCTGGGCGATTAAATAATCCAGTGCCACCTTTGCCTGTGGATCGTGTATCAAGTTCTTCTGTTCCAGCGGATCATTAGTAAGGTTGTACAGTTCCTGCGGATGCACTTCCTGTTCGAAGGCAAAGCGGTGGTCTAAAAACAGTTTCCACTGCCCCACCAACGGGGTGGTATTGCTGCGGACAGCGACCCACGCTCGCTCATTGGACAGCTTTTTACTTGCCTGCTGATGGTCATTAGGAAACAACGCTGCGGATCTCCGGAACATCGGATCTCCTTTCAGGGCGGACAGTTGACTGATGCTATCTTCCGCTCCTCGAGCGGCCCCGGTTACCGGTGGCAGGGCTTTTTTCAACACTTCGGCCAACGTTGCATACAGATCATTCAAACCGAGCAGCGTGGTTTGAGTTTTGCCAAGGGTTGTGTCATCACCATCGCCCACTTTACCGGCAGGCCAACTGGCGATGAACGGGACACGATGTCCACCTTCGTACGTGGAGCCTTTATTACTTCGAAGTGGACCGGTGAATTGCTTGTTGTTCTTTTCCGCGCCATTGTCGCTGGTGAAAATAAAAAGTGTATTGTCAATCAACGGATGTCTGGGGCGCCGCGGATCCGAGGTTGTTTTGAGGTAATGTAGCAGTCTGGAGACATGCACATCGTTTTGATACACAAAGTCCTGACGGTTACTTGCAGTGGGCATTCCGTTTTTATATCGGCTACCGCCGGCGACGGGGATTCCACCGATTTCTTTCGATGGCGTGTAGGGACTGTGATTTGCCGGAGAAGCAAAATATAGGAAAAAAGGTTTGTTGCCTGTCACGGCTTGTGCGAGAAATGTATGGGCCTCTCGGTCAATCACGTTACCGACTTCCCAGTAGTTATAGGAACCGGCGACCAGTTTCTTTCCTTCAGCGGTTGCCCCCACCACCTGCCGCCCATTGATCCATCCGGGTCCGGTGGTCTGCTGTGGTGTGTTGATTCGTTTCAGACCGCCGGGGCCTGACGTTGGGTGGCTACGTGATATTCCATAGAAAAAATCAAATCCGTGATCGATGGGCGAATCTGCCAATGGTTGCCGCAGATCCGCGTCATCAAACCCTTGTGCCTCCGTACCGTCGGCCTGCCGATAGGTAAGTCCCAAATGCCATTTCCCAACCATCCCTGTTACATAGCCGGCGGACTGTAGGAATTCAGGGAGGGTGATACGTTGGCGGGTGATCAACGGGTCGCCGTGATTACCAAATAGCACCCAGTGCTTAACGGGTGTCCGCCAGCAATATCGACCGGTTAAGAGGGCATAGCGAGTGGTGGTACAGCGACTGTGAGGCGAGTGAGCTGACGTGAATCTAATTCCCCGACGGGCCAATTCTTCCATGGCCGGTGTATGCAACTGCTGCTGATCGGAATTTCCGGCCCAGTCCTGATAGGCACTGGTATCTCCGGCACCCATGTCATCGGCGAGAAAAATGATGATGTTCGGCGGCGTGGATTCCGCTATAGCTGACTGGCCCAGCAATAGGCTAACCGTCAGTATTCGAAATGCTGTAAGAAAACGCATCAGTATTTTTATATCCTCCTCGAGTGGGCGTCAAAACTTAAGCGGAGTCCATGTCGGTATGGCACCCTTTTTAAGCTGTGCGTCGTACATCCGGTGCAGCGGTTTGAAGTCGAGAAACTCAACACCTTCATTTACCATCAAGGGCACGGTGGCGTCCCACCACAAGTCATATTCTTTTCGCAGCTTGGCAAGAACCTGTGGGTGCTTGTCCGCAACATTGGTTGTTTCAAAGGGATCTGCGGAAATGTCATAGAGCAGCGAATTGTTAACGAATCGCCAGCGGGTTGTTCTGACAGCGCAGTTTTTGAACTTGGATAAGTTGGGATCCTGCCCCGTAGGCCAGCGTCCCTGATGAACAAACAGATGGCGGTCTTGCCATTTTGCTTTAGGGTTCTCTAATAGTGGCACCATGCTACGGCCATCACGCGTTTGTATGTCATTCGGGATCTTGGCTCCGGCGAGCTCACACAATGTGTCAAATAAATCTATATGGGCAGTTAAGGCGGGAATGTCAACGCCTTCGCCGAGGACACCCTTCCATCGCCAAAAAGCAGGAACATGCGTGCCGCCCTCATAAGGAGAGCCTTTGCCCGTTTTGAATCCCGCGGTGTGCCAAGGGGTTTTCTTGCCGTTTAGCGTGCCGCTGGAACCAGCCTGGCCATTGTCCGTCATGAAAATGACCAGCGTGTCATCCCATGCATTCCACTCGTCCAGCTTCTTCATGAGTTGTCCGAAGTTGTCGTCGATGTTTTCAATCATGCCGTATCGACCCTGAGTTCGATTGGCATCCCATCCCAAATCAGCGAATCGTTTTTTGTAGGCACTTGGGGCAATCATGGGGCCATGCGGTGCGTTGGTGCTGATATAAGCAAAGTGGGTTTGTTTGGCATCACGCTGCTGCTTGATCCAGCCAAGCGCTGATTCAAAAAATACGTCTGTGCAAAATCCCTTAGTCTGCACGACCGTGTTGTTATGACGAACCACCGTATCGAAATAGCGAGTTTCTTTATTGGCATTGGGCGCGAAATCTGCCTGACTTCCGGGGAAGTTTTGACCGATTCCGCCGGCTCCATGGATCAGAACTTCACTAAAACCGCGGCTCGTCGGCTGATAGGGTTCTTCGTCGCCAAGATGCCACTTGCCAAAGATACCTGTTTCGTACCCGGATGCGTGTAGCAATTGAGGTAACGTGGTTGTCGAAAGTGCCATGCGATCACGTTCTAGAATCGTATGCGTCACCCCGTTTCGAAATTCATGGCGTCCGCTCATAATTGCGCTGCGGGTTGGTGCACAGGTCGGGCTGACGTGAAAATCAGTGAAGCGAGTCGCGATCGCGTGGAATTCATCCAGATTGGGTGTGCGGAGAACTTTATTACCCATACACGAGAGATCGCCGAGTCCCTGATCGTCAGTCATCACCAAGATGATATTGGGACGACTACCTTTGAGCGATTTATTGGTGGCGGCTGTGGCCATGTTTGTGAAAATGAGGAGGGCGGCAATGAGCGATATATATTTCATGAGGTGTTTTTCTACTGCACTTGGATAGTTGGAAGTTGTTATACGCATTTTAAAGAATAAACTCAGTCTCGTGGCGATGGAGGACAAATAATGGCGCGTAGCTTGGCGTGGATCGCCGAAATCAAACGCTAGATTACTGAAAGAGTTTCTTCCAGAGTTCTTTTAACTCAGAATCAGCTGCGTGTCGGTAATCAAGTTCCGCTCTGGCTACATCGCCAGTGGCTTTTATCAGTTCCCTAAATTGTGGAGCGGAATTTAATTCTAGGCGAGCTTTTTTCTGCCGGGCTTGAATCGCTGAGTCGGTGATATAGAGTTTGGGATACCTCGTTTTCATCTGTGTTTCAAGTTCCTGTTGGTGCCGTTCAAGATTCTGATATGCGGCGTCTTCTTTAGCCTCTCGCCGTGCTTTTTCAAATTCGGATTCATAGACGCTCATTTTGAGTTTCCTGAGATGCTGGTTCTTGGAAAGGACATAATCGATCAGTTCCCGTTTGGCCTTGTTGATCTGTTGCTGAATGTCTTTATACCCTTCATCGTTTTCCTGTAGATTCCGGCGATACTCAGCGACAGGCTTGCGTACCTGTTTGATCGTGCTGAATACTTCAGGATAAAGTTCGTGCTGTTTTTCCTTTTGTTGGTCTAGGGCGTGTACTATGGCCCTATATTGTTCATCAGTCCGATATAATTTGTCATGGACGTTCATCTTGAGCATTTCATAGCGCTCTTTCGCTTCGATTCGGATCGGCGGGCGTTGTTCCTGTCGGGCGATATACCCGTCCCGCTGATCTTCCCATTGCTTCTTTTTCTTAGCGTGTAACAATTGAACGTTATCAAATGCTACACCTGGCTTGTCGACTTGGAATGCGAAGTAGTCGCGATCTCGGTCAATTATGGGATGTTTACCGCAGACAAACGAATCCCGATCCACATGGGCGATGACTTCATCGCCTACAATCTCCACGGTCATCGTGTACCATTGATTTTCTTTGAAATCGGCTTTGCACATACCATGAATCGCTGGGAAGAACGGTACGGTCTGGTCTCTCGCCGTTTGGATAAAGAAGCGGTCGCGGTGGATATGAACGACGACATTGTATTTGCCAGGAGTCCCGGTCAGGAAACGGATATCATCGGCACCACGAAACTGAAAGTCAAATTTGACCACCACGTCTTTGTATTCAGGTTTTTTGATGAATATCCGAGCATCCGGTTTTTCAAATTCGGTTCGCACAAGTACGCCGTTCTCAACGGCCCAGTATTTTTGAAAAAACCAACGGTCGCTGCCAAGGTCCCCTGAAAAGTCATCCTCCAGAATAGCACTACCGCCGCTCGCCATTTTCAGTACGGAATCCGTGCGGGCGTGTGCGATAGCCGACAACGAAAAAATCAGACAAAGGATTGCGAGTTGCTTTATTTCGAGGGGTCTGTGGTGCGGAGTCCGACATTTCATTGCTATTTACCGCTTGGAGCGTACTTCGAATACTTCTGGTAAAGCTTGTATGCCTCTGGGCTTTTCTTCTGCAGTTCCTCAATATTGTTGGCCTGAAACGTACGCGTGGCGGGCTTTCCATCTTTGTTGTCTGTAATCTCGATCTTGATGCCTCGATCGGGATCATCAATGATCGTTATCTTGCGGTCATTTTCGGTAACATAAATGTTTTTGACACCGTTTACATTGCGGATCTTAATTTCTTGTATACGCCGCTGTTCTTGTGGTGCACTTTTGACGTCCTTGGGCGCCTCCTTCTCTTGACGTTCGGCCAGGTGCTTGCGGTAGGCCGCGAGTCTCGCACGGCCTTGCTCTGCAGTGATTTTGCCAGCCTCAACAGCGGCCCGTATTTCCTTGGCTACCTGGTCAAAAGCGATTCTGGGATCAGGCTGGTTGTCTTTTTTGACGTCTGGTTTAGACGAAGTGTCAGGTTTAGGGCGATATTGTTTCTTCAGCTCGAGATACATGGCATCCGCTTGCTCGCGCGTCAGTTTACCAGCTTTAACACCACTCTCAATTCTGTGCTTGATCGCTTCCCAATCGATCTTTGCTTTGCTTGCGTCCTTTTTGACGGCGGGCTTTGCCGGAACTGCCGATTTGGGCTTGCTGTCGGCCTTCTTGACGGCGGGTTTCTGAGATGTTTGTTTCTTGAGTGCCTGATAATGGGCGTCTGCCTGTTGACGTGTTAGTTTCCCCTCTTTGACAGCGCCCTCGATTTTGTTCTTAGCTGCTTCCCAATCGATCTTCGCTTTGCTTACATCCTTCTTGACAGTCGGCTTTGCCGGAACTGCGGATTTGGGCTTGCTGTCGGCCTTCTTGACGGAGGGTTTCTTAGCCGTTTGTTTCTTGAGTGCCAGATAATGGGCGTCTGCCTGTTGCCGTGTTAGTTTCCCCGTTTTGACAGCGCCCTCGATTTTCTTCTCGATCGCGTCCCAATTAAGTTTGGCGCTGGCGGCCGGCTTTGCTACCGTCAATTTGTTGGCAGTTGAGTTCTTCAATGCACCTATCATCGCATCCGCTTGGTCAGTGCTGATCTCCCGCGCTGCTACGGCTTGTCGGAGTCGTTTTATGACGGCATCGTAGTCCTGTGCGGACATAAATTCTGCTGGTATGAGCAATAGGGCGACGGCCATTAAGCCCATTGTCCATCGAGAAACTCGTTGTGTTGTTATCTTGGAAGTTGCCATCTTCGATCTCCAATTAAAAATTCGCCA
This sequence comes from uncultured Planctomycetaceae bacterium, assembly GCA_963934735.1. Classification (GTDB taxonomy): domain Bacteria; phylum Planctomycetota; class Planctomycetia; order Pirellulales; family Pirellulaceae; genus UBA721. The sequence continues at coordinate 17,103 of CAWVZW010000027.1, read as the reverse complement.
CCCGTTATTTTGCTCGCGATTGCCCGCAGATACAAGCGTTGCCGTAGGCATTCCAAGCAGACATTATAATCTAATTGTAGTCGAAGCGTTACAGCACATAACGATAACAATGGATAACAAAAAGGGTGGATCGTAACACTCAAAACTGAATTCGATTGTGTTCAGATGTCATGCGGAATGTAAAGAATCACGGTGTCCAATCGCAGCCATGTATAAATCTTTAGTATAATATCTGCTCAGGAGACGAATGACTTAGATAGCTGTTAGCCCTTGGATTTAACGAATGAAATATCTATTTACCGTTACACTGCTTTGCACCGTGCTTGGTATCCTGCCCTGCTAAACGCGCTGGTGTTAAGTCGGGGGATATTCTCGTCAGTTATGACAACCAAATGGGTGACTGGACGCCAAGTCAATTGCTTGGATATATCGGGCAAAAGACGGTGACAGGTCAGAAAGTCGCAATCCGGATAAATCGTGACGGGAAAATTCTTAACCTAACGCTTCCGATTCAGAAGTAGTTCGCAACAGACTAGGCGCTAGGATTCTCATGCGACTGCTGCGGGTAACCTACTGCCTTTTCTTACGTCGGTTTTCGTATTCCCGGATCCTGTTTTAGCTGTCAAATTGAGAAAGCAGGAAGTCAACCAGAAGTTCGTACTCGCCGTCGGCGGGTTCGATGTTGAGTGCCGGAATGGTGAAACTGCCGTCAATCCCAACGCTTTCCGTTTTTATTTTGAGCTGTTGTGCGTGATTGGGGTGGTGTTGAATGTGTCCCAAATCATTTAGGGCAGGCGGGTTTGCATCGGGATGCAGATTCGCACCGAAAACCGATGGATCATCCGACGTTATCATGTCGTGGAAATCTAGCTCATCTAGGAGCGCCAGTTCAGCGGCGGTTAGATGCTGAAGCTGAGCGTCAGCCCACGCCTGAGGTATGCCAAGTACTGCCGGCCATTTTCGAATGTCGTAGGTAAACTGTGTATTCAGAGCACCGACCGCGGAGAGTCGTGTAGATTGTCGGGAAATTGGGTCGTTGCTATTGGGATCAGCGAGATCGTCATGGAACCCCAGCCAGAGAGATGTTCCGGCACCAGCTGAACCGCCATAGGCGGCTATTTGTGAAGCATCAATATTCCAGGCAGTGGCGTTGTGTCGAATGGTTTGTATAGCTCGCATCGAATCATGAATGGAATCCAAGACGGTAACGTCATCGGGGGTAAACGGACGATCCAGATTGGGATTGGTTTGGAAGCGGTAATTAATCGTAGCGACGGAAACACCTCGATTGAGAAGAGTGTCGATTCTCAGTGAGTCATAGAGGCTGGATTTGTCGCCACTTACAAACCCTCCGCCATGAATGAAGGCGACCAGCGGAGTTGGTTCATTGGCATTGGCAAGCCATACATCAAACTTATTACGGGCGTGACCACCGTAGGCATAATCAACATGAGTTGCCGCCCTACCGCGGAACGATTCCGCAGCCTGAGGGTTTTGATCAACTCCGAGTTCTGAAAGAGGTTTCCTAGCGGCAATTACGTCGATGACGTCGTTAAAAGAAACATTATGTTGATTGATGGTCCCCGCCAATCGGTTCTCATGCAATTCGATCAATTTATGGATGGAATTGACTTTGTTGATAATTTCAGGACTATCGGATCTTGCGGTGTTGCTAAGTTCGTCCAGCAATGTCTGGATTTGATCAGCGTCATCCTCAAACGCCAGCCAGTTCGTTTGCAGGTTCTGAAACAGATCTTTATGAGCTTGCGAGGCATTGGCAGGCAATTGGTAACTTCCTGCCCCAGCATCCCGGATTTCTGCATACAGCGTACGTCTAAAGTTGTCGGGATGGTTAAGTCGGTCGATGATTTCCAGCGCATCAATAGAAGAAATATGGCGATCGCCATTTACATCAAGGAAATTTTGGATGTGATCCGGCACGGGAGTGAGATTGTTAAGGCGATTGATAACGCTTAACGCATCCACGGGTGTGATTTGATTGTCATTGTTTACGTCCGGTGCGTCCAATGGATTCTGTATGAGTGCCACATCCGCCGCCAACATATTTCGAGGCTCAAGTTGTTCGAAGTGGAGTGAATGCATCAAATTCTCAGATAGTTTACGGCGTGATTTGTCTGGTCGCGTCTTGGTTCTAATAGTACGTGCTAATTGATAATTGTCAATCAATATTTGTATGTCGTAAAGTCGGTGTGTTACCTTTATTGCTTCAAAGTGCCATTCAGTGCTAAAATAACAACCCTATGTGATTCCTTCCCACCTCTAAGTCCCTCGGCGCCAATATGCGAAAACATTTGATCAGGATATTAGTTATTTGTTTGTTTGTCTGCCAATCTATTTCGATCTGGGGACAGGAAACCGCCGCAGAGAAGCCGACGGCAGCTGGTGTTGAGTTTTTTGAAAAGAATATCCGCCCAGTTTTATCGAGTCAATGTTACCAATGTCACGCATCGGACGCTGATCAAATTAAGGGCGGGTTGGTGTTGGACACCCGCGCCGGGATTCGCAGGGGCGGTGATAGCGGCGCCGCGGTGGTGCCCAACAATATCGACGAGAGTCTGATTATCGACGCACTAGAACACGAATCGTTTAAGATGCCCCCGAAAGGTAAATTACCTGAAAAGGTAATCGTGGCGTTCAAAAATTGGATTGAGATGGGAGCGCCCGACCCTCGTGACGGCGGTGAATTGACGAGTTCTATAATTGATTTTGACAAAGAACGTGAATATTGGGCTTATCAACCCGTAAGTCTACCACCACGGCCACGTGTGAAAGATGCTAAATGGCCGAGCAGTACAATTGACTATCACACACTGGCCCGTATGGAATCTCAGGGGCTTCGACCGAGTCGTGCGGCTAGCAAGCTCTCACTTATTCGCCGGGCAACATTTGATTTAATTGGTTTACCGCCGAAGCCAGCGGACATTGATGCGTACATGGAGGATGACTCTCCGGAAGCATTTTCTAAAGTGATTGACCGGCTGCTGAAATCACCTCACTATGGCGAGAGATGGGGTCGTTATTGGCTTGATGTCGCCAGATACTCAGAAGATCAGGCACACACATTCGCCACTAAGCCGAACACGAATGGCTATCGATATAGAGACTGGGTAATTTCGGCATTCAATCGAGACATGCCGTATGATCAATTTGTAAAATTACAGATTGCCGGCGATCTGATTGGTCCAACCACGACCCAACCCTATGAACATATTATTGCTTTAGGGTTCTTTGGTTTGGGCGCACAGTATTATAAAAACACAGACCGTGAACAAGCGATGGCCGATGAGTTGGATGATCGCATAGATACTTTGACACGAGGGTTTCTGGGATTAACCGTTTCCTGTGCGCGCTGTCATGATCACAAGTTTGATCCAATTCCAACTCAGGACTATTATTCGATCGCTGGTATTTTTTCCAGTTCTCGGCTAAATAACACCCCGCTTTGTGATCCCGAGGATATCAAGGAATACAATGACGGACAAAAGCTTATCAAAGACACGGACAACGCAGTTAAAAAATTCTTAGCGGATCATAAGACCACAGCGGCGCAGTCAAAAGTGGGTGAGATTGCCAAGTATATGCGGGCGGTATGGTTGTATCAGTCAGCCAATGCGGATGGTCAATCCGCCGGCACGGCAGAAATTGCCCAGGCCAGTGAACTCAATGAATTCTTGCTCAAACGCTGGATTAAATTCCTAGACCAGAAAAACAAAGGCCGTATTCCGGAACTTGACCAATGGTTTGCAGTAACCTCCGAGGACGCTCCAGTAAACAATCCCGGATCCAAGGTTCCCGCAGCGGTATCCACGGTCTGTGACGAATTCCAAGCGAGCGTGATGGCGCTGTCAGGCGTCGATAGTAAGGGGATCAGCGTTACAAATTTAATACGCTCTATTCCGGGTGAAACGGCCAAACCTGGCTCCCCCTTATTTGTTACTCCGCCGGCGACAAAGGTAAGGCCACTCGTGGGCATTGATGTCGACATACGGGGAGCAAAGGAAATCCACCTGTACGTTGGAGATGCCGGCAATGGACAAAGTTGCGATCACGCAGACTGGATTTCCCCGCGTTTCGTAAATGATACTGGTGAGGAATTAATGCTATCCGGACTTAAGGTCAAACGATCCGACAGTTTTGGCGGGCCGGTGATGAACAAGAATTATCAAGGAAAAAAAATTCGGGTTGGAGGAAAGGAATATCCCAACGGGATCGGCGTTCATGCTGTTTCAACGATCGTTTTTGATATCCCGGATGGATATTCCAGATTCAAGGCCATGGGCGGATTAGACAATAGCGGGTCTGATCAAGCCGGAGGTTGTGGTGATCAGGCAAGTGTGCAATTTGCGGTGTATACGCAATCGCCAAGCGTGCTGCCGGGTAAAGTTGGCAATGACTTGCTGACCCAAGTCTTAGGTAAAGACGGGCCTTTTGCGATTGCCGATGGAGACCTAGAAAACTTCTTGTCCGTGGAATTGAAAGCTGGACTTCAGAATCTTCGGGACTTGCATGACAATGCGAAAAAGAATGCCACACCGATGTACGCCATTGCCCATGCATATACCGAGGGAACCCCCAAGGATATGCGAGTCTTTGTGCGAGGCGATCCTGCCAATAAACGTGAAATTGCACCGAGACGATTTTTGCAGGTGCTCTCGCAAGAGGTTCCCGTTTCATACGTCGAAGGATCGGGACGAAAAGAATTAGCGGAAGATATCGCCTCGGCTGATAATCCATTAACTCCGCGGGTCATGGCGAATCGAATCTGGCAACATCACTTTGGGCGGGGAATCGTCAATACACCTAGTAACTTTGGCAAACTAGGAGATGCTCCAACGCACCCCGAACTTCTCGACCATCTTGCTTATTCGTTTGTACAATCCGGTTGGTCGATCAAGGAGTTACATCGCGAAATCATGTTGTCGGCGACGTACCAACAAAGTGCAGATCCCAACGCTGATAATTCAGAGATCGACGCGGATAACGTGTATTTCTGGAGAATGAATCGCCGGCGTCTCGATATTGAAGCATGGCGAGATGCGTTACTGGATATATCCGGTCGCCTCGATCCTACGCTCGCAGGGCCGTCTACCAATCTGGCGGATGCGAACAATGTTCGGCGGACAGTCTATGCGAAGATTAGCCGACACGAGCTAGATAACTTGTTACGGTTGTTTGACTTTCCGGATGCTAACATAACAAATTCCAAACGCAGTCAAACAACAGTGCCCCAACAACAACTTTTTGTGCTCAATAGTCCTTTCATGATTGCGCAGGCCAAGGCCTTTGCCGCCCGCGTGCTTCAAGAACATCCGGACTCCCAAGAGAGTCGGATAGATCACGCTTTCAGATTGGCATATGGGAGACACTCCAGCAAAGCCGAAATGGAACTTGCAAAATCATACTTAGTAATCGAAGAAACAGAAAAAAACCAGTTAACCCGTTGGGAGCGATTCGCCCAAGCGATTCTTGCCGCGAATGAGTTCATGTATCTGGATTAGATTGGGAAATGTTTTATTTTTAAATTCGTAAAAGCTATACGAGTTCAAACGTACTGAAAAAAGGCGACCATCAATATGAGTTATCGGCAATCGTGGGGAATGACAAGGCGTGAATCGCTGCAACGGATTGGGACCGGAATGGGGGTTTTGGGATTAGCTGGATTGCTCGCCCAAGATGGCGCACTAGGTGATGATGGGAAATCGACTTTGTCAGACAACCCTTTAATCCCTAAGCCCCCGCACTTTGCTCCCAAGGCCAAGCATGTCATTCATCTTTTTATGAATGGTGGACCTTCCCAAGTTGATACGTTTGACCCAAAACCTGCATTGGCGAAATACAATGGTCAGCGCCCTGACGCGGCGAATTTAAGCACGGAACGTAAGACGGGGGGTCTTCTTATGTCCCCGTTCAAGTTCAAAAAATACGGTGAATCGGGTATCGAAGTGAGCGATTTATTTCCTCATATCGGCGGTGTCATTGATGATATTTGTGTTATCCGCTCTATGTATACCGATATACCCAATCACGAACCGTCACTGTTGATGATGAATAGTGGAGTGACGCAACCAACACGCCCCGCGCTGGGTTCGTGGTTACTTTATGGTCTTGGTACGGCAAATCAGAATTTACCCGGCTTTGTCGTGTTATGCCCAGGTAAACCAGTCGTGGGGCCACAGTTGTGGAGTAATAGTTTTCTGCCAGGAATATTCCAGGGGACCCATATAAACAATTCAAACATTGATCCGCAAAAAGTCATACGTCACATAAACAACAATTACCTTACGAGAGATTCTCAACGGGAACAACTTGATTTAATTAAAAGTATCAATAAGCTTCATCTTGAGGCTCGCGGCGGGAAATCTAATCCATTGGAAACTCGGATCGAGTCCATGGAAATGGCTTTTCGCATGCAGACGGCAGCACAAGAGGTGTTCGATTTAAAGTCTGAGTCCAAAAGCACACGCGAATCCTACGGATCAGGTCAGTTTGCCGATGCGTGCCTAGTTGCGCGGCGTCTGGTGGAAAGCGGAGTGCGAATGGTCCAGTTGTTTTATGGAAACGGACAACCTTGGGATGATCATGGTGATATCAAGAGCCACAAGGCTAAGGCCGACAATGTGGACCAACCGATTGCCGCATTGATCAAAGACCTGAAACAACGTGACATGCTTAAGGATACCTTGATTGTCTGGGGCGGGGAATTTGGGCGAACGCCTGTCGCTGAAAATGGAAATGGCCGTGACCATAATCACCATGGATTTAGTATGTTTTTGGCCGGAGGTGGGGTTAAAGGCGGTATGACCTATGGGAAAACCGATGAATTCGGATTTGCCGCTGTAGAAAATAAAGTGCATGTTCATGACCTGCACGCCACGATTTTGCATTTGCTGGGCTTAGACCACGAGAAATTGACGTTTCGATATAGTGGTCGAGATTTTCGTCTGACTGACGTACACGGGAATGTCGTCAGGGAAATAATTAGCTAATATCGAATCGACGCTTTCTTAGGAATTCATTTCTCCGTCAGTTCCAGTTCAAACTCAGTAGCAATCTGTCGTATGAACGCGCGGTGTTTTGTAGGTGACCGATCGTGCCAACCTTGGAGATAAGACTGGAAAGAGGCGTTTTCCTCTGCGGGTCCTAAATTAATGTAGCGTAGAGCCTGCCATGCCGCAGGTGTGTCCTCAAATAGCGGAAGAAGCCTGATCGCCAAGTATGTATTGAGATCACGATTCGTTCCAGTTTTGATAAGTTCTTTTTGATTGGCACGATAGAACTGCGCTATTGAATCTTCACGCTCATACGCCGCTATGCGGTCGTCAGCGTAATCACGCAGCGATGTCGAATAGCTTTTCCAATTCGAGTACGGGGCGTTCGTCTTCCATTGGACTGCCATTTGCCGTAATGCGTAAAGTGACGCACACTCACATAGAGTCTCCTCAAACCATAATTGTTGATTGGTGGCGTCACGGTAGTTGCAGATGACATGGCAAAACTCGTGCGCGAATTGAAATGCGAGTTGAGCCCACGCTCGATCACTGGTATCTAGTTTTACAATATATTCATTACCTTGGCCTCGTTTGTAGAGTGTTATTGGCCCTGAGTTGTCGTGCTGAACCATGATGGGAGCAAAACCATCCTCGGGTAGATGAGTCATGATAGTTGCCGCTGCTGATTCACTAACTTTGCGAATGTCGACCAGTGATGATCCACCCCATTCACCTGGTAAAACAACGATCCGTAAACGGCTTGTATTGGTAAAATTGGATGCGGCCGATTCCGGGACGGATTTAACAGCACTTTGAATGTCGGCCAAGATCTTGCGGAGTGCGGCATTTTCAACCTCCAATTCCGCAATTCGTTTTTGGAGTCGCGCGTCATTATCCTCAGCGAGGGAAATGTTGCAGCAGGTTCCCATGATGAATGGTAACGCGGTCAGGATAATTAATCGATGAAGGCGATTAATAGACATGGATATTCTCCGAGGTCGTTGGTTTGATTTATTATATTTAAAGCCCATCGTAACGTATCATCTGTCCTCTGCTCGCAATCTAGCCAAACAATTGGCGCACAGGATCGCCTTGAGACAATTGGTGAGGCCCCTGATTTGAGGGAATCGAACTTTTCGGATTCGCGCCTATCGCCTGCAGAATGGTTGCTGTTAAGTCAGCAGGCGATACTGGATTATCGGTAACATACTCTCCAAATCGGTCCGTTTTCCCATAGACCTGGCCGCCCCGAACACCAGCGCCGGCCAACATTACCGTATACGCATGGGGCCAATGCTCTCTGCCAGGCGTAGCGAAGATACTACTGATTCGTGGACTACGTCCAAACTCTCCCATCCATACAACAAGCGTATCGTCGAGCATGCCGCGTTGGTTCAAGTCGTCCAGTAATGCTGCAAATGTTCGGTCCGCCCGTGGTACTAAACTATCTTTAATTAATGGGAAATGGTTGCGATGTGTATCCCAAGGGTTGTTGACCAACATGGGCTTAAATGAACCCTGCCAATCTTGGATTTCCTTCCCCCAATAAACGGTTATGAAACGCGCACCTGCCTCCAACATGCGGCGAGCAAGCAGTGTGGATTGACCGTGTCGATCACGGCCATACGCATCGCGGATATTGTCGGGTTCTTGATCTAAATCAAACGCATCCTGAATGGATGGTTTCTGCAGGATCCCCAACACTTGCTTCTGCAACGCCTGGAATTCTATCGATGCTGAAACGTTACTGTTGAGATCCTGATTTTGAAGTTTCTGCAATAGCCCATAACGATGCACTAAATTGGCTTCCGTTGAACGTTCTAATCGACCAAGTTCTGGTGGGATAACTGTTCCGTCTCGGGTAACATGGACCGGGAATGGATTCCAGCGGGCGCCGAGTCGACCACCGGTTTGTCCAGGTAATATGCGGGCATCGATTCGCATAGGCCCGGGGATTTCTATGGAACTGGGTAGCGTATTAGGTGCTTGGTCTGCGCGATAAAAACTGCTCGCAAAATGAGGGTGATCGTTGGGGCTTACCTTCAGGCCGCCTGCCTTGATCGCGTGGCGATAACCTGTAAGTGAATGATAAACTGCCTGGTCATGCGGAATGTCTTTATGGTTCATCGATCGTATTTGAGCGATGTGATGCATCTGCTGTGCAACCTTCGGAAAATATTCACCAATGTTGATTCCGGGAACCGACGTTGGGATTGGTTTACATGGGCCGCGAATTTCTTTGGGTGCGTCAGGTTTGAGGTCCAATAGATCGATATGGCTTGGACCACCGTCCATGAAAAGCAACAGCACGCGTTTAGCCTTGCCCGAGGTCGCGGCTGCTAAGTGGTGAGCCTGCAGGGAATTGCCTAGACCAAAAGAAGACAGGCCAAAGCATCCTAATGACAATAGATTGCGGCGGGATAGCGAATTGAATTTTGAGGATAAACTCATTGATTGGGCTGTGTAATGAATGGATGATTGTGTGGCAGGCAAGTATCAAATGTGTTACTGACCTTTCAATTAGAACGCATAGGATTCCTCGGTGCCTCGTAAATGCAAACGCTATTTGATACCGTAAAGGTGACTTGTCGTCCTAAGATACATCGCATTATCCGCTATCGCTGGCGTCGCCATGCATCCCGATTCTAGTTTATTGCGACTGACGACCTGAAAGTGGTCGCCGAGTGTGATCACCGTTGTGGTGCCTAGCCTGTCAAAAAAATACAGATGCTCTTTAGTGGCGATGGGCGACGAGCTAAAAGTGCCTCCGACACGTTCTCGCCAGACGAGCTCGCCATTATTTGTGTTGATACAGGAAGCTATGCCAGTCTTGTCGGTAATGAAGAATAGTAACCCATTATTAACTAGCAGTGAGGGAGTGGATGGGCATGTTACAGTGTATTTCCATTTGACATTCGCCTCGCCAAGAACTCCTTTGCCGCTAATGTCTATCGCCCATATTTCCGGGTTTCCAAAATCGGTAACCACAAATGCAGTGTCACCTTCAAACGCCGGTTGGGGGACGGCAGAAAATCCCCGATACGCGATTCTCCAAACTTCTTCGCCGGTCTGGGGATCATACGCATAGCACCCTTGAGCAGCGGGACTGACGAGTAGATCCCGTCCATTTACGCGGCGCACGACCGGAGTCACAAACGCTTTACGGGCATGATTGGGGATGTTGGATAGATCCAGTGAACGAGTAGTCTTCCATGCCTGTTTACCCGTTTGTTTGTTCAACGCAGTAATGTGTTGTACATCATATCCGTCGCAATGGAAAATCAGGAGGTTCTGGTAGAGGATCGGAGAGGAACCTGGGCCTTCCTGATGGTTTAGATTTATGTCCTGACGACTCCATTTTATTTGCCCCGAGTCGGTGTCGATGGCAGCGACGCCGTAAGTACCAAAATACAGGTATACCGTCCCTTCTTCGATTGCCGGGGTTGGCGAGGCAAATGTATTGAGTGTGTTGACTGGCTCAAGTTTGGGAACGTCAAAGATTTTAACGTTATGAATAAGTTTTCCCGCTCGACTGTAGCATAAAGCGTGCAGTGCGTGCCCATTATCCAATGCCGTTGCCATCCAGATTTGATCCCGCCAAATTACAGGTGATGAATGACCTTGACCAGGTGTTTCCACCTTCCAGGCGACATGAGAATCTTCATTCCATGAAGTTGGTAATTTTGCGCTGGAATGAATCCCGTCTGATCGGGGACCTCGAAATTGAGGCCAATTTTCCGCTTGCGTGGCGACAGAAATTGAACAAAAGCAAATTACGACTGCGAGGGACCGAAAAGACATATAGATAGTATCCATTTAAAACCAAATTATTTTACAACAGCTATTATAGTCATTTTGTAGCTTGATCATCAAATCCAAAACTGACACTACTCTATTTTTAGGCAATGCCCAGTGTCAGGTATCTTCTCAGTCCTGCGGAAATTGAATACGCCATTGGTTACGGCAGAATGCTCAACTTTTCTTTAAGGCTCAATTTCAGAAAGGTGTTATGAAACTCGTCCAGGAACTTTTCGGATGAGCCGCCGAAGTTTTTAACAAAGGATCCTTCGAATCCCTTGCGATTGAGATCATCATAAAATTTAACTTGATAAGCTTCTTCATTCGTCTTGTGGATCAAGAAGGCGATAAACCATGCGCCGAGATCGTAGGCAACTATCCCTCGTTTGCCATAGGGGATGTCTCTGATGCTTTCCCCATCGCGAAGGTCGTCGAGTGATCTCAATTTGTGTTGCATTTTTTGCTGCAGATAATCCGGTCGAACACCATCTTGCCTGGAGTAAAGGAGTTGCGCCATGTACTCCGCTCCCCCTTCTGCCCACCATGGATTCTTCTGGTTTCGACTTTCACGTTCTGACTGCTTCTTACTATCAATATGCGCATGTTGATAAACATGAAAATATTCATGCAAAGTCACTGACATGTAATCTTCTTCGCTAGGGCCGGGGAATTTGCCGGACATGGTGATGATAAAACCAGACCATTGGTCATGTTCATTTCGGCGAGTGTTTAATCCGGCATTACCGTTCTTGGCATAGGAAACAAAGTTATGACCGCGATTCAGACAGTTTTCGAGTTTTACCGATGGGTCTTTTTGTTTTCGTGTTTCACAATACTTCCGATCCAACTTGGCGGCCGATTCCTCACTACTGCCGACAATCCAGAACTCAACGGGGCCATAGTTTCCCCAAGCTTTTGATGCTATTTGATACCATTTCTTAGTTAACTTGACTTGGAAATTCGAGACATCATCCGCGGCATAAAACTCAGCTGATGCCCTGGAGATCTGTCCCCAATTGTCTTTTCGCCGATCCTGTTTGGGGTTTTCCGTAGCGGCGTTAGAGTCAGAAGTGTTCGAGCAAACGCTCGTGACTGGCAATTGAGAGTTGCCCATTAGCGTTATCAATAGTAGATAAATGAATGGTCGATGCATGGGGCGCGCCTTGTAAAAGAACCAGTATTAGGCAGGTGATTTTAACGCAGAATTAACCGGTGTGGTAGGAACCGCAAATTGTTTTTAGGGGTCTACGTAATGACGGAGGGCACGGAAACTGATATCTTGGACAACAGGCGCAGGACTCAAGCCTCTTTCTCCATCGTTCACGTTTACGAGAAGTTCCATGAAAAATATTATTGTCGGTTTTACGATTTTGTTCGCTTTGATTTCTCAGACGCTGACGGTATTTGCGCAATCTACCAGGACGGTGGAAATTCAAAATAATGATCGCATCGTGTTTATTGGAGGGAATTTGGCGGAGCGTTTCCAATATTTTGGCTATTGGGAAGCGATGCTTCATGCAAAATATCCAAAACTAAAACTATCTGTCCGCAATCAGGGTTTTACGGGTGATGAAGTACGATTTCGACCTCGTTCGCTTGATTTTGGTGCACCCGATCAACATCTGACTGCCGCCAAAGCAGATGTAATATTCGCCTTCTTTGGATTTAGCGAATCGTTTCGAGGAGAAGCAGGATTGAAGACTTTCTCCAAAGAATTGGAGCAGTTTATTACGCATACGCTGGCACAAAAATACAACGGAACCACTGCACCACGTTTAGTCTTAATCTCGCCCATTGCTCACGAGAAATTGGACACACGGAATTTCCCGGACGGAACGGAAAGTAATCGGAATATTGCTTTGTATACCGCTGCTATGGATCGTGCCGCGGCTGCACATCAAATACCTTTTATAAATCTGTTTGAGCTAACCCAGAAACTCTACGCGCAAGACAGTTCCTTCTACACCTTTAACGGGGTGCATTTGACGGATCAGGGACACAAGCAGTTTGCACCCTATTTTATGAGTGCACTGTTTGGTTCGGAACCACGTTGGACCTCCCTGACAAATAGTATTTTGCGGGAGGTACAGGAAAAGAACTTCAATTACTTCCATAAGTATCGAGCGGTCAATGGATATTATATTTACGGCGGTCGCTCGCGGAGGGACCATGGAAATCCACCCTACACCGACGCCTACGTTATCGAGAACGAACGCGCGAAACTTGTTGAGATGGCGGCGTTTGTCGACCAACGGATCTGGAAAGTTGCTAACAATGAGAAAGTTACCCCGCAGGTTAATTACGACGCAACTCGAAAATTGTATGACGTGCCCACAAACTTTAATACACCAGTCAATATCCTTCCTCCCGAAGAAGCCAAGAAGCATTTTCAGGTAGCAGATGGTTATGAAGTCAATCTATTCGCCAGTGAAGTTGATTTTCCGGAATTGAAAAATCCAGTTCAATTCACTTTCGACTCACGCGGACGCCTGTGGGTGGCAACCATGCAAAGCTATCCACAGTATTTGCCACCGAACAAGCCAAACGACAAGTTACTAATTTTTGAAGATACCGATGGTGATGGAAAGGCCGATAAAATGGAGGTCTTTGCTGATGGCCTACATTTACCGACTGGATTTGAACTTGGCGACGGCGGCGCTTATGTCGCGCAGGAACCAAATCTCGTGTTCCTCAAGGATACTACTGGGGATGGGAAAGCCGACGTCCGAAATATTCTCCTCGGCGGTTTTGATTCTGGCGACTCTCATCATGCGATTGGGGCTTTTACATGGGGTCCAGGCGGCGGTCTTTACCTGCACGAGGGTACGTTTCACATAACCCAGGTTGAAACCCCCCGCGGTACCGTTAGAAATGCTCATGGAGGTGTCTATCGCTACGACCCCACCAACGGACTCTTCCAGACATTTGTGCATTACAACTTTGCCAATCCATGGGGCCACGCGTTTAATCGTTGGGGCCAGAACTTTGTAGCGGATGCATCAGGCGGGGCGAACTATTTTGCGGCTCCATTTTCAACGCGCGCTCCTGAGTACTACGGACAAGAGGATTTTGGGCCTTTTAAATTTGTCTATGCCGAACAGATGCAGCAATTTTTAAAGAAGCGAGTACGACCTACCTCAGGCTGTGAATTTGTGTCGAGTCGGCATTTCCCACCTCAGGCCCAAGGCAATTTTCTGTTAAATAACGTGATCGGTTTTCAAGGAATTTTACAACATACTGTCAAAGATGCTGAATCGGGATATGCGGCGACTGAAATTGAACCACTTTTGTTTTCCGCAGATCGAAACTTTCGGCCAGTGGATCTACAGTTCGGTCCGGATGGAGCATTGTATGTCGTCGATTGGTTCAACCCGCTCGTGGGGCATATGCAACATAGTTTACGAGATCCGAATCGAGATCATTCCCACGGTCGAATTTGGCGTATTACATATCCATCTCGGCCCTTGGTCAAACCGGTGGATATCGAAGGCGGGTCCATACCCCAATTACTCGAATTGCTAAGGACATATGAAGACCGTACCCGTTATCGCGTGCGGTTGAAGCTACGGGAATTCCCAGCGGCGGACGTCGCTGCTGCGATTGAGGCATGGGTGGACACCTTGGATCCCAAAGATGAGGAAACGGTACATCTCAAGCTGGAAGCGTTATGGGTGTGCCAGCATCACAATCAGTATGACGGAATTGGATTGAAATTGTTGCGGGAGTTATTGGCGTCGGATGACTATCGAGCACGTGCTGCGGCAGTACGCGTTGTTAGTTTCTGGCGGCACGATGTCCCCAATGTATTCCAGTTGTTACGCAGCGCAGTTCAGGATGTCCACCCGCGGGTTCGACTAGAGGCGGTCCGAGCCTGCAGCTATTTCTACGAAGGAGAAGCAGCCGAGGTAGCTCTATTGGCCCTGCATGGAGAACAGGATTATTATATCGAATACGCGTTACGGCATACGATTCGACGACTCGAACCGTCTTGGCGAGAGCTCGTTGGTTCGGGCCGCCCGTTTGCAGAAGATAACCCGCAGGCGATTCAATATATTATCGACCGAGTGGCAACACCGGACCTGATCAATATGGCCCGCAGCGAATTGGTTTTCAATCAATTACTAACTCGACCTGGCGTAGTGCATGAATACCGCCACGAAGCACTGATGGGGCTAGCGGAGTTGCATGAAACTGACATGGTCACGGAATTAGTTGATGTGGTCGTTCGTTTGGATGAAGCGACCGGTGATGAAGCAGAACAAGTGCTGACTGATTATGTGCATATGTTTCGCATGACGGCACCGGCTATGTTGAAAATGAAACGCCCCGAGCTTGCAAAGTTACACCGCAGCGGAAAAAGATCTGTGACTAGACAATTGGCCACAGCCGCGGTTATTGCTGCGGATGGCAGTGCAGAAAATATCTGGGATCAATCTCTGAATAGTGCAGGCCGATTCCGGACCACGCTCGATACAATCCCGTTGATTGCGAATGATCAAGTGCGGGAGTCGCTCTATCAGCGTGTGGCGGCAACGATTTCAAAACTGCCGTCGCCCCTGACAGAGCAAATCGCGGATGTGAAGGGCGTGAGCGCTCGGTTTGTACGGATTCAAATCCTCGGTAAACAACGCGTTCTGACGATCGCTGAAGTTCAGGTGATGAGTGCTGGAAAGAATGTGGCGTTGAACAAAGCCGCCAAACAATCGACTACGGACTTCGACGGTGTTGCAGCTCGGGCAGTCGATGGTAATACGGACGGAGCGTATGCCAACGGATCACAGACCCACACGTCCATGCAGAACAATCCGTTTTGGGAAGTAGATTTAGGTCGGGAATATCCGATTGATGACGTTGTCCTCTGGAATCGCACGGAAAATAGCGGAACGTATGTCAGTCGTATGGATGGGGTTGCGGTTACGGTTATGAACGGAAACCGCAAGAAGGTGTTTGTGTCCGCGGCTCATAAGGGCCCCAATCCTAGTGTCAAAATTTCTGTGGGTGGTGCTAACCCCCGTGTTCAGATAAAACGGTCTGCGGTAAATGCCCTGAGTTATATAAGTGGCCATGATGTGGACGCATTCCATCGACTTGCCCCGTTGGTAAGTGACAGTGTTTACAGGGCATCCGCGATCACGGCTATTGGTCGGCTCAACGGCAGCCTGCTTCCGAAGGAGCAGATCAGTATCCTGCTCACGGAATTAATACGATATATTGAATCGGTTCCGGCGACATCGAGAACTCAAACCGATGTGATGGATGCGATTCAGCTTGGCAAGGATTTGTCAGGCCAGCTTGGACGGGAAGCCGCAGTCAGTATCCGTCGCCGGTTAGCGGATCTCGCGGTTGATGTGATTGTGATTCGGCCCATTCCCCATCGCATGATTTATGATCGCCCTCATATTTATATCCAGGCCGGAAAGCCGGTGGAGATCGTATTTGAAAATGTGGATATCATGCCGCATAACTTGATTATTACGACCCCGGGGGCACGCGAAGAAGTCGGTATATTGGCAGAACTTCTAGGGTCGACTCCGCAGGGATTTGCGAAGCAGTTCATTCCGGATACGGATAAGGTATTATTTGCCACGGGTATGCTTCAGGCTGGTGAGCAGCAGCGGTTGCAGATTACGGCACCAACGGAACTCGGCGAATATCCATTTGTGTGCACCTTTCCTGGGCACTGGCGAACGATGTTTGGTACTGTACATGTCGTCGCCGACATAAGCGACATTCCGCTTCAGGCCACTGCACCTGTTAAGTCGCACGGCGACATGCCGCAGCGCAAATTTGTGCGAAAGTGGTCCACGCAGGATGTCCTTAACGCAATCAATTTACTGGAGTCAGGCCGCGACTTTGAAGCGGGACGCCGTTTGTTCACACAGGTTTCCTGTGTTGCCTGCCACGCAATGAAAGGTACTGGAGGGAAACTCGCACCTGATCTGTACGACTTGCAAAAGAAGCTCGCTGATCAAAAAACGGATGTGGCGAAAATTGTGGACGCGATGGTCGCCCCGTCGAAGGAGATCGAAGCAAAATATAGAGTTCAAATCGTTGTTACGCTAGACGGCAAACTCCACTCGGGTGTGGTCGTGTTCGAGGATGAAAAAATACTACGGTTATCAGCTAATCCTCTCGAAAAGAACGTCAAAGTGGTTGAGATAAATAAGCAGGATATTGACGAACGAGAGGAATCAAAAGTCTCAATTATGCCCGAGGGTTTGTTCAATACGATGACACGTAATGAAATTTTTGATTTGCTTGCCTATATTATCAGCGGAGCCAATCCGGAACATCC
>CAWVZW010000026.1:0-41160 GCA_963934735.1 uncultured Planctomycetaceae bacterium | reverse complement strand
AGAATAAAGAACACTGCATACATTGCTTACATAGATTGCGCATATCAAATTCCTGAGGAGATTAAAAAAACCGACTGGTTGATTATACTGCAACCATCGATCGTACAGCGACGGCGCAAGTATTTTCAGAGACACCTGTATTCCCTGTAGATTTTGGGATTTCCGCGAGTCCTAGTCACTTGGATATTTCACGGGCCTTGGCACCACATACCTCGTATTGCTTTAAAACAACGAATACCGCTGGGCCAATGGCAATACTACAGCGGGCTCACAGGTAATTACGTTACCGTCCACCGTAACTTGAAAAGTTTCTGGGTCGACATCGATATCTGGCGTTAAATCATTGAGTTGCATATCCTTCTTGGTAACGCTGCGGCACCCAACCACCGCTTCCAATCGCTTAGCCAATCCATACTCTTGAGCAACTTCATTATCCAAACACGTTTGGCTGACAAAAGCAATCGATGTAGGCCCCGTCGCTTTGGCAAAACTGCCAAACATCGGTCGCATATAGCTTGGCTGGGGCGTTGGAATGGATGCATTCGGGTCACCCATTTGTGCCCAAGCAATCACTCCACCCTTAATTACTATCTCTGGCTTCACTCCAAAAAAGGCCGGTTTCCAGAGCGTAAAATCTGCCAATTTTCCAGTCTTAACCGATCCTATATGTTGAGCCATCCCGTGGGCCAAGGCAGGATTAATCGTATACTTTGCGACATACCTTTTGATACGATAATTATCGTTTTCCGCTGGATCCTCTGGCAAACTACCACGTTGCTGCTTCATTTTACAGGCTGTTTGCCAAGTCCGACAAATAACTTCACCTACGCGACCCATCGCTTGTGAGTCAGACCCCATAATACTGATTGCACCTAAGTCATGCAGAATATCTTCCGCAGCAATTGTTTCACCCCGAATACGGCTTTCGGCAAAGGCAACATCTTCAGGCAAATTTTTATCTAGGTGATGACAAACCATCAACATATCAAGGTGTTCATCAATCGTATTGATGGTAAAGGGTCTCGTTGGATTTGTAGAACTCGGTAGTACATTGGCTTCGCCGCACACTTTGAGAATATCCGGTGCGTGTCCCCCCCCAGCACCTTCAGAGTGATAGGTATGAATCGTCCGACCTTTAAGTGCGGCAATTGATTGTTCGACAAACCCTGATTCATTGAGTGTGTCGGTATGAATAGCAACTTGCACATCGTATTGCTCAGCAACAGTCAAACAGCAGTCAATCGAAGCTGGCGTCGTTCCCCAATCTTCATGAAGTTTTAAGCCCACCGCCCCTGCTATAATTTGTTCCTGTAATCCTTGCGGTAATGACGTGTTTCCTTTTCCCAAAAACCCAAAATTCAGCGGCATGTCATCAGTCGCTTGTAGCATCATTCTGATATGAGTTGCCCCAGGCGTGCAGGTTGTGGCGCAAGTACCGGTTGCGGGTCCCGTTCCACCACCGAGCATTGTCGTGACTCCGCTGGCAATCGCTTCTTGAATTTGCTGCGGACAGATGAAATGAATATGCGTATCGATACCACCAGCCGTTAAAATCAATCCTTCGCCAGCGATCGTTTCGGTCGTCACGCCGACGACCATATTATCATCCACTCCTGCCATCACGTCTGGATTGCCAGCTTTACCTATTCCTTGGATGCAGCCATTCTTAACGCCGATGTCTGCTTTATAGATACCCTCATAATCAACTATTAAGGCATTGGTAATGACCAAATCGAGCGCATCATCCTGCGATACGCCCGTTGCCTGGCCCATACCGTCTCGCAGCACCTTACCGCCACCAAATTTACATTCGTCACCGTAAACGGTAAGATCTTTTTCTACTTCGAGGATCAGCGAAGTATCACCTAATTGCACACGATCACCCACCGTGGCTCCAAAAATTTCAGCATATCCGCTACGACTAATTTTATAGGGCATAAGACATCATCTTTCACTAATACATCACATTCAGGAACTAATTTCGTTGGCAAAGTTTTGGTCATCGACACGTTGTAGAGTTGCTTGTCTGCCCTCTTCGCTAACTGGCCCATCAGCAAGATTATTGCCACCTCGTATTATCTGTTTTCCAGCGATTGGCACCAATTCAACCGTCTTCGTTTCCCCAGGCTCAAAACGAACAGCTGTACCTGCCGGAATATCCAACCGTTGCCCGTAGGCACGATCACGATCAAATCGCAACGCCGGATTGGTTTCTACAAAATGATAGTGGCTGCCAACTTGGATCGGTCGGTCCCCGGTATTGGTAATCTCCAACGCCGTTGACTCACGTCCTTCGTTCAAGATAATTTCGCCAGCGGCCACTAGCGTCTTACCCGGGGTCAATTCTTGTTGAGCATCGGAAAACAGATCAAGTTCTGGCACAGGTAAAAAACTACCGTATAAAGCTAACTCTAAATTGCCATGTTCCTTAACAATAGGTTGATGCACAGTAACCAATTTAGTGCCATCTGGAAATGTACCCTCAACCTGCACCTCAGCAACCATTGTTGCCACTCCGGGCATGACTTGGTTCACACCTAGAAACTGTCGTCCCAGATCCATCAATTCAGCAACGGTTTTACCATCGCGAATCATTTCGAGGACTTGTGTGGCAATTAAAGCTACTGCTTCCGGGTAATTCAATCGAATTCCACGAGCTAGCCGTTTTTGCGCAAGACATCCCGCTTGGTGTAGCATCAGTTTGTCAATTTCGCGTGGTGACAGGTGCATCCATCAGTTCCTTTTACTTTAGTGCTAAGTATTTGATCGCCTTTACCATTTACGATCCCACGGTGTTTCATCGAGTAGTGTCTTTAAAAATCCTAAACGAAGTTTGAGACGATTGGAAGTCATTTCTGTTGTCTCGCCGAGGATTCTCAGTACGAACCCATCGTCGAACGGGCTCATCGACTCAATCAACTGGCCGCGCTGAGTTGGTTCGTCCTTTTTCAACTCAGCAATTATCGCCTCGCTAAATGCAACCATCTTGGGACCCGCCAATATAACCGTGGCTAAACAGTGAAATCGGCCCAATCGATATTCAGCCGTTAATGCCCCATCCTTGGAATCCAGTAAGATTGTATCAAGCAACTGAAGTTGTTCATCACGATATATTTGAATGCTACTACGATATTGAGAAAAATCCCATATTTCACCCGCATCACGCCGTCCACTGGTTACCCAATCAACGAGCACTAACGAGGCATCCCCTGCCAGATAGATAGACTGCGTCTGGTCAAACGCGGCATCACGATAACAGGTAACTGGGTCAGGGACCGCAACGAGTATTGCCTGATCGGCCACTCGCGCCCTAATCAATTGTTTACAACCTCGGCCCGTTTGGTCTTTATATATTTTGGTCGACGCTTGCGTCCCTAGTACGGCAATCGCATTTTCATTTACCTGTACATCGAGCTCAATTTCATCCCCGCCTACCATACCTCCACCATAACTACTCACGTACGCCCAAGCTGCTCGATTATCGCGTTTGGGCACAAGCAATTTCAGTGGATCCGTGGCATAGCATTTTGTAACTACCGATTGACCATGGACAAAAGAAACCTCTAGAGATCCTTTGCCACCAATAGCAGATCGTTGTTGGGCAGTTGTACAAATGGTCGTCATTTTCACCCCTCGGCGAGAAGAAACTTAGACACTGAGATATTTCTTCGTGAGATCAGCGGTAAGCTGATCGGTAGTACCACCGGCAACCGACTTGCCGCGATTCATCAAATAAAATCGATCGCCAAATTCATGCACGAAATCTAAGTACTGTTCCACGAGAATAATGGTCATGTTTTGTTCTCGAGCAAGTTTTTGTAACACCTGGCCGATGTACTGAATAATATTTGGCTGGATTCCCTCAGTTGGTTCATCAAGTAACATTACTTTAGGACTACCGACGAGCGTTCTTGCGATCGCCAATTGTTGTTGTTGCCCGCCCGAGAGGTCACCTCCCATGCGACCCTTCATTTCTTGCAGAACCGGAAACAACTCATAAACGAACTCAGGAATCTTACGTGTTGGTACGGGTGACGCTTCGAGTCCGACGAACAAGTTTTCTTCGACCGTCATGCGGGGAAAAATCTGCCGCCCTTGGGGAACTAAGCCCAATCCAATTCGCGCTCGCTTGTAGGCCGACATAGACGTTACGACTCGATCATCAACCGTGATCGACCCACTATTGGGTTTTAGGACTCCCATAATATTTTTTAGGAGTGTCGTTTTCCCAACGCCATTGCGACCAACAACGCACGTTACCTCGCCGGGCTGCATCACCATGTCAACTTCGCGCAGCGTCCTGATGGATCCATAGGAAAAGCTTAATTGTTCAATTTTTAACATTCCACCTACCGTTGCCTTTTACTTGATTATCTAAGAGATAATCACTCCCGTCGCTATCTGTACCACATTAATTACAACACTGTATTATCTACCCAAATACGCCTCGACAACTCGCTCATCTGCTTGGACTTCTTCCATAGTCCCGGACGCCATAACTTTACCTTCATTCAAGACGAGAACTGGCGAATTGAGCAATCTCACAAAGTCCATATCGTGTTCGATCACGATAATCGTATGGTCAGACTGCAGTTCTAGCAGCAATTCAGCGGTTAAAACAGTCTCTTCGTCAGTCAAGCCCGCTGCGGGTTCATCCACGAGTAACAATACCGGATCTGAAAGAATCAACATGCTGATTTCCAGCCATTGTCGTTGTCCATGACTCAGATACTTAACCTGTCGATCACGTTGATCGTTCAATCCAACTCGATGCAGCAGTTCCAATATTCGGCGATCTTCCGACGAGGAGGTACTCTGTAGAAGATTTCTCCCCAAGCCGTGCCAGTTCGGTAACGCAATTTCCATGTTTTCGTACACTGTCAGACTATCAAACAGAGATGGCGTCTGAAATTTTCGACCAATACCCATTCTGGCTATCGACGCTTCATCTCGCTTCGTAATATCCTGTTGTTGGTATTCCAACCGTCCGCTCGTGCAACGCGTCTTACCACTGATAATATCGCAGAATGTCGTTTTACCAGCGCCGTTGGGTCCAATGATGACTTGCAGCATGTAATGTTGTAACGTGAACTTATCAATATCCAACGCTTTAAAGCCATCAAACACAACGGACAAATTTTCAACGTTGAGTATTTCTGCTTGTATTTCTTCCGAGTCTGTTTGGTGACGCTGTAAGGTTGCAATGCGACTCAAGCGACTGGCAGCATCGTCTACTTGTATCGCATGCTCTGTCACATCGACTGGCGACATATCTGGCTGGCCTAACCGCTGTTTGGTTCGCATCAAAAACGACCAAATACTGACTAAGCCATTGGGCATCACGAGGACGACTAAAATAAACAATGCCCCTTGCACGAATGGCCAAGTATCGGGTGCTGCGCTAGTCAGCCAATTGTATAGCAGGTTAACCGACAGAGCGCCGACGATGGGTCCTGATAACGTTCCGCGACCGCCAACGGCGACCCAAATGACAACCAAGATTGACTCTTTTGTTTCTAGGTTTGTCGGAGTGAAAATTCCCATTTGAGGTGCGTACAGCATTCCCGCCAAACCAGCGATCATGGCGGAAACGGTAAACACAAACACTTTAAAGACGTAGGGCTTGTAGCCTGTGAACCGCAAGCGTTGTTCATTATCACGCACAGCGATTAGGACTCGACCAATCCGGGATTGGATCAAATACGAACAGAACAAATAAACATCAATCAATGCAACCGTCGAGGCAATATACAGAATCAATTGGACGCGTTCATCTTTCAATTGATCATACAAATCAAATTGGCTCGTCACATTGTTTGAACACCACATCCCTGGGGCTAACGCCACTCCAATACTGAGCCCCAGCAACAATAGTTTTTTTGCACGATTCAGTTTTACAACATCGATTTTTCTATTGCGGAACTTGTTAGTTATCCACATGGCTAGCATATAAAAATGCGCGCTCAATACCCCCGTGATAACAAGCGTCAATGTCCATTGGCTACCAGAATTCTCAGGAGTAAACGGTCCGACCGATTCGAAACGCGTAAGACCATTGGTTCCGCACAGCATCGTTTCATTCATCGTAAAAACGAGCCAAACAGCGAGCGTTAAAGCCTGAGTGAGAATGGCGAAAAATACGCCCTTCACTCGACTGCGAAAAACAAAAAATCCAATAACAGCTGCAAACAGTCCTGGCAGTAATAATCCCAACACGACCGTTGAACTAAACCAGTAAAAAGGCTTCCAAAAAATAGGGACTAACCAATCCTTTTCAGATTCGCCAACCTGCCCTGGGTACACTTGGTACAAGCAAGCGGGCATTTTCCAATTATTAACGTCCACGATTCCTTCGGGGCCACCGTGATGTGCTAGGAACATCCCCATCGCATAACCGCCGAAAGCGAAAAAGAGCGACTGGCACAAGCAGAGCATGCCCGTGTAACCCCATAACAAATTCAAACTCACGGCAACCAACGCAAAGCAAAGATAACGGCCAAACATATTAATCGTCGATATTTCGATATTCCCATTTACCCACAACATGGGTATCAGAACCAAAGCAACCAAAACGGCGGTAACACTGGTGCTGCGATCAATGACTGCCGTGCCTCGATCAAGCATATTCGTCACACGATTAGATTTCCACAGTAGATTTAAATCAAACATCTGCGGATCTCCCACGGGGAGGGAATAATCCAGCGGGTCGCCACTGAATAAAGATCATGACTACCACGAGTATTAATACTTTGGCCCAAATTGTGCGTACTGGAATTGCACCTAAACGTGTCGGCGCTGGAATTTCTCTAGTCGCTTTTGGAGGGGCTGCCCGAAATCCTTCTGTTCCTTTTTCCGCGACACCCAGCCAATTCATATCATCCGAAAATTTCAACTCAGCAACGCCCTCTAACGCGATTCGTGTTCCACTAGATGATGCACTGATTGCAAAATCATTCTGACTATTAATTGACTGCACGATCATATCGGTCGTCCGTTGCCGAAACGATAAATCTGCTGGATCTAGAACCATTGGCACATGGAACTCGGACTTATACTGCATCTCTTCTGTCTTAAAATCAAAGACACGAAATCGGCCTTGCTCGTCGACCAACACCAACGCATCGTCAACATCGACGGTAACATCTTCGTCGTAGATAAATAAGTAGTTACTAGTATCTGTGACGCGAACAGCCACCATCAGAATCACTCCCACGCTTAAAATCACGACTGCTTTAACAACACTCTTTTCCTGATAGTAACGCTCCCACCACGGCTGTGAATCATCAGCATACGATAAGCTCCTCTGTTTCAAACTTCTGACTTTGCGGATCAGGACAACGCTACCAATTACAAGCATAAACAATCCTGTCACAAACAGCCCTGTGCCAAATGTCGTCGTCTCCAACCAGGTATTCACCACGCCAATACCTCCGCCAGCAGATACCGTTCCGGCAAGTTTGCCAACACCACCGGTCACAACAACTAGGAATGAGTCAACAATGTAGTTTTGTCCCATATCCGGTGTAACCCCGGCGATCGTCGTTAAGGCACAACCGGCAATGCCGGCCAATCCTGATCCAATCGCAAACGTAATCCGATCGACTTGCCTTGTCTTTACACCTAAGCATGCCGCCGTTTCACGATTCTGAACCGTTGCTCGAATCCTTAATCCCAATCGAGTCTGTTTCATCATCCAAGCGATTGTGGCAACGATGACCGTCGTCAAAACAATAATAAAAACTCGGTTGTAGGGAATCACAAGTCCAGGCCGCAGTTCAAACGCACCAACTAACCAAGTCGGTGCATTAACACCAATATTATCTCCAAAGCCTCCCCACAAAAGCAAATCCGGTAGAAAGGCTACCCCTGGGTAATTGGCCCAGGGAAATCCAGCCCGTATAAATTGAATCAATATCAACCCGACTCCCCATGTCGCTAACAATGATTCCAAGGGGCGGGCATAAAGATGCCGAACGACAAAATACTCAATTAAAATCCCCGCAGTCGCTGCTATCACAAACGCCATCGGCAGGGCTGCCACATAAAACCAATTGTTGGGGTCATCGGGGGTATGTCCGAAACTTAATTGCATGACATAAGTTGCATAAGCTCCCAACATCACCAGTTCTCCGTGCGCCATATTGATCACTCCCATTTGGCCGAACACGATTGCCAACCCCAAGGAAATCAAAATCAGAATAGAACCGGTACTGATTCCATTAAATAGGCTTTTCAATAACGATGTTCGTTCGTGATACTGCTCAATCGACCGATGCACAGAATGCAATGTCAGCCGCATTTCATGATCAATCAACTCGCCTTTCAACAGACGCTCATCAAATTTTTCTAACTCCTGTTCCAATCGCGCTTTGCCGCGCAAGCTTTGCAGCTCACCAAGTACTTTAGCTGCGTTTAAAATCGAAGCCTTATCCGCTGCAGAGTCCTGCAGTTGTAATATTCCAATGCTTTCCCGAGCAGCATAAACAACCTCAGCAGCTTCGTCTTGTTCCACGAGCTTTTGTAACCGTGGAATATGTTTCAATTGCCGTGATGCACCCAGACGTTGAGCGGCTTCCGAGCGTTGTTCGACACTACCGGAGCGTAAGATCTGAACCAGAATTGCATCTTGTAACAATCCACGATCAGCACGCGGAACAACTACTGACTTAAGATTTCGCTTGATAATGACGTGTTGTTGTCCCGCTGCATCAAGCACCTTTGTTCGGTCGAGAAAATCTTCTAGCGGAATGACGGTGACAGAATTCTCATCCTTTTGCGTTTCACCACGAACCAACTGAGACTCAAACCTAAACAACCTCCCCAACCTATAGTCCTCTAAGAATCCTAAAACTCGCTCATCCTGATAATTGGATAACTCGTCAATCGCTTGCTGGCGTATTTCTGCGTCGGCATCACTGACCGAACTCATCACAGCACGCAATTTGTCATCGTCAGCGCAGAGAACGCTACTGATCAGCGACAAGGCAAACAACACTACAATGCGCAAACATCGAAATTGAAATAACCGGATGATTGTCATTTTTTGGGAAATCGCCTAATCGATTTTTGATTGCACAAGATGCCGTAATGCCGAATAACCAAACGGAGAATTAAGAACAAAACATGTTCCTAATTCTCCGAGTTGGCATTCGTAATTACAAGGTAACACCCTTGAGAACTGCGAAGATTACACGACTATTTTTTGGGTCCACCAGTTGGTGCTGGAATATCTCCATCGGCGTGCAGATAGGAGCTATAAGAATCCGGCGATACTAACCCATCGCTTTCATGAACAATTCGGAATTGTCCATCTTCTAGAATTTCGCCGATGTACACGGGCTTCAAAGTATGTTGATTACTCTCGTGCATCTTTTTAGGACCACCGGGAGCGTCAAATTCCATACCGTAAACCGCTTCACGAACCAGATCAACATCGAAACTGCCAGCTTTTTCTGCGGCTGCAGCCCAAACGTAGACGCCAAAATATGCGGCTTCAATCGGATCATCCGTAACTCGATCTTCACCAAACTTAGCTTTAAACGCTGCGATAAACTTAGCGTTCGAATCAGAATCGACACTCTGGAAGTAATTCCAAGCAGCCAAGTGGCCTACCAGTGGCGGTACATCCATCGCTCGCAATTCGTCTTCCGCAACTGAGAATGCCATGATTGGGCAATCCACGGAAGAAAGACCTTGGTTTGCAAATTCCTTATAGAAAGGTACGTTGCTGTCACCATTGATGGTCGACAGAATACAAGCATCTCCACTAGCAGCGAATTCCTTAATTTTACCAACGATCGTTTGGTATTCCTGATGATGGAATGGTGTGTATTCTTCGATGATGTTTTCATCTGCAACACCTTCGCTCTTAAGGAAAGCCTTAAGTACTTTATTGGCAGTACGTGGGAAAACGTAATCTGTTCCCAATAAGTAGAACTTCTTACAGCTGCCACCGGCTTCACTCATCATATATTGAGCGGCTGGAATCAACTGTTGGTTTGGCGTAGCAGCCGTATAAAAGACGTTTAATGATTGTTCTTCACCTTCATATTGAACAGGATAGAACAACAATGCATTTTCGTCTTCAAACACAGGCAATACTGACTTACGACTTACAGACGTCCAGCAACCAAAAGTCACTGCAACTTCTTCCGTCACAATCAATTCCTTGGCTTTTTCCGCGAATAGGTCCCAGTCACTAGCTGGATCAACAACAACGGGTTCGATTTCTTTCCCAAGTACACCACCGGCAGCATTAATCTCGTCCACTGCCAATTGAACTGCATCAACTAGGGACGATTCAGAAATCGCCATCGTGCCGCTGAGGGAATGGAGAATACCGATCTTAACAGTTTCCACATCCGTCGGAATATCATTAGTTATCTCTTCAAGTCCAGTCGTCTCACCGGATGAATTTTCAGTCTCAGTGTTAGTACTACAACCGACCATAAATACTGTGGCTATTAGCCCAGCAAACAACATTAAATTTTTCTTCTTCAACATAGCTCCCCGCCTTTTCATTTAATAAAATAAACACAAAAGCCATCAACACAATGACTACATAATATTTCACGTTTGTACAAACAAACACAATACGCAAATACCGTGCCATATTTCAAAGATAGAAAGACCGGAAACAACCGCAACTGTCATTTACTACAGAGTTTACATCGTTTATTTTTCCCTAAAAATAATACCGTAAGTCTTGTGCGTTTTTGGCTTTGCCTAGAATACATGCAAGCCTCGAGCTAAGTGCAAAAAAAAAGGGCAGTTGCGGGAAACTCCGCAACTGCCCTTTTAAAGAATCAAAAGGGACTATAGCTACTCTTAGAACTGTAGCTGATACCCGAAACGAACGTCTTCTGTCGAATCACCTGAATCAGTCTCAGATTGTGAGTATTCCAGAGTAAAACGGGAATTGTGTCCGTTCATGACGAGGTGTACTCCCCAGTCATTGCTGCTTATCTTATCGTTTGCAGCACCGGCATCACGTTCGAAGTTTTGATGGCGATAGTAAGGAATAATACGACCTGAAGCTGGACCAACTGCTACGTCTGATCCGCTCATACGCGAAACCATGACGAAATAGCTGTTGCCGTCATTGGAAGATTGAGTACCTTCGAAATCGTACCAGGCACCTTCAACAGTGATAGCACCACCGTCTTCAGTTGGACGTTCGTATAATACATCAAAACTATATCCATCGTAGTCGCCAGTACCAACATCCGTACCATTTTGACTTTGGAATGCAAATCCTATAGTTAGGATATCCATTGACCCAAAATAGGTGCTGGAGTTGTAATAGCCTTCTTCAACATCAAGAAGATTAACGTTAAACCGACCAGCAACCATCATGTTGTCGTTGCCACCAGGTCCAGCTTCTTTACCATCAAAAGCACCGAGAGCATATTCAAATCGGCCTTCTTTAAGCTTTCCATGTGCCAAAATACCATCATCACGACCTTGGAAGATATTGTGGTATCCAAATTGAACCCAAGGAAATGTCCAAGCATTCAAGTAGTAAGGTCCGCTAAGGTTACTTCGATCACTTGGAGGTAACATACGACCAATCCAAATATTGACCGCATCGCTGAGCTTAAATTTTGCGATCGCATCAAGAACACGAAGTTCGTCAGCTTCAGTAGTACCAGCGCCAAATCCTTGAGCGTTGTTAATGTCCATGTTGAATTCCAAAGAAATCACATCATGACCACTGCTGCTAACATACAAACGAACATTATCTAGATTGAAATCATAGGTACGAGCTGCACCACCGATTTTAGACGAATTCATGCTCGGGCGAATTCCCGCACCAACATTCATTTCGCCTACCCAATCTTTAAACGTGCTTGCAGGAGCATCATCTTGTGTATAAGTCACGAGACGTGCACCGTCAAATTCACTATAATTAATCTGAGCATGAGTGGTTTGAGTAAACACAAACATCCCTAAAGCTAACAACATTCCCGTAAAAAATAACCTTTTCATTTTACAACTCCATTTAAATGCAGAAAAAACGCAAAGTGCCGCAATCTCTGAATCCCTTTCAAATACATTCCATTGATATCTAGTTTTAGGCAATATCCTCGCCTAAGATAATGCGACACTCAGTTCGTATGCTTAATTCTTGCAAACAACTTTTACGTTGATAGCGACATACAAACCACTAGTAATAGTTTCGATTTTTTAGCGACTCCACTTACCACATATTTGAGTAAGAATCACAATTAAATTTAAATTTGTTAAACTGTAATGATTAAAATTCACCCATTGAGCGTTTACCGTGTCCAACCTAGCTTCTAACACACGATTGCTGTACCAATTGGCTGATTCGGCGTTTCCAAGTGGTGGATTTGCACATTCCGGCGGTCTTGAAGCACTGTACCAATGGGGCGAGTTAAAGCAGCCTGGGCAACTTTTTGATCTTTTGGTCACACAAATTCGCCAAAGTCGTCATTACATCCTGCCACAATTTGTAGCCGCTCATCAACAAAGTCAAACTACAGTCGAATTGGATAACCTATGTCACGCCCTGCTTGGTAACCACGTGGCGCGGCGTGCGAGTTTGCGTCAGGGTCAAGCATTTATAGCGACCTGTTACCAAGCGTTCGATTACGATGCCATCGATCAATTACTCTTGCAAGTCCGAAATAAGACGATACGAGGTCATCTAGTTCCGGCGTTCGGATATATCACTCGCTCGCTGGAAATCTCGCTTGACGAAGGCGCTGAATTGTTTCTATTCACGATGATCCGTGATTTGATTTCCAGTGCCGTACGATTAAATATTATCGGGCCCTTAGCCGCACAATCCATTTGGCCCCAACTTGACAACGAATTTACACTAGTGCTAAAACACTGTAAGTCATATCGTTTGAGTGACATCGCACAAACGTCACCTATTCTGGATATCTTACAATCCAACCACGATCGACTCTACTCAAGGCTGTTTCAGAGTTAAGCCTTGAAATATTT
Source organism: uncultured Planctomycetaceae bacterium (assembly GCA_963934735.1). Classification (GTDB taxonomy): domain Bacteria; phylum Planctomycetota; class Planctomycetia; order Pirellulales; family Pirellulaceae; genus UBA721. Next base: position 28,185 of record CAWVZW010000026.1, on the reverse strand, counting down.
TAAATCCACATCCATCTTTTAATACTACCCTCTACAGACAGGTCCTCCACAATCATGCATGATGACCACGACCATAGTCACGATCACGACCATGACGACCATAGTCATGACCATTCTCACGGCGCTACACACACACACGAACCACTGGAAAATCCCGGTTACTTTGATCAACGTGATTTGCCGGGTGCGAATCGAGACTATCAACATCGGGCGTTTACTATTGGCATTGGTGGTCCTGTCGGGAGCGGGAAAACGGCTTTGTTACTTTCACTTTGCAAAGCACTCCGCGAAAAACATAACCTCGCAGTGGTCACAAACGATATTTTCACACAAGAAGATGCCGAATTTCTGTTGCGCAACGATGCATTACAAGCGGACCGCATTCGCGCTGTAGAGACCGGTGGGTGCCCACACGCGGCCATTCGCGAAGATATCTCGCACAACTTACTCGCACTCGAAGAACTTTCACAGCTCCATACGCCGGAACTTTTGTTTGTCGAGTCGGGGGGAGATAATCTGGCTGCCGATTTTAGCCGCGAGCTAGCCGATTACACGATCTACGTTATTGATGTTGCCGGAGGTGATAAAGTGCCTCGTAAAGGCGGACCGGGGATCACCCAATCAGACCTATTGGTAATCAATAAAACCGATTTGGCTGAAGCCGTCGGCGCCGACCTCAATGTGATGGAAGGTGACGCCAAGAGAATGCGCGGTCAAGGTCCGATCGTGATGGCCCAAATAAATATCGACCACCCGATCGACCGAATTGTCGAAGAAGTGCTAACGGCCTGGCAAAAGAACACCAATCCTTCTGCATCCTAAATAATTTACTAATTTAAACTGTTGCGATTTTTCTCTTACACCTAAGGACGATACCTCACATGTTTTTCGCCCACCTGACCTCAAATGAACAATGGATCATTCCGGCAGCAATCTTTTTTGGTGCGGCGCTCGGTGCAACAACCACCGTCTTAATTATCAATAAACTACTCAGCAAGAACACCAACCCAACCGGTCGTTAATTCTCCTCAGCGGATCATATCGCAAATAATTGCGACTCATCTTTAAACGCTTTGAACTCCAATGCGTTGCCACTCGGGTCATATAGAAACATCGTTGCCTGCTCGCCAACTTCGCCCTCGAAACGGATATACGGTTCAATCACAAACTCGACATTCGCTGACTTCAATTTGTCCGCCAGGCACTGCCAAGTTGGCCATTGGAGTACCACGCCAAAATGTGGAACCGGCACAGCATGTCCATCCACTGCATTGCTCGCGTCCACCGCTGGACCACAGCCGCCCTTAGTATCATCAACATGCACCACAAACTGGTGACCAAAGAAATTGAAATCAACCCACCGCTGCGAGCTACGGCCCTCCGTACAACCGAGTAGCCCCCCATAGAATTCTCGCGCTGCAACTAAGTCATGCACACCCACTGCTAAGTGAAATGGTTGTAACTTCATCCGAATCTACTTTCTAATTAAGATGAAACACTTAAAGTGTTTTTATGACTCAACGTCGTCTGGCAATCCAACCCACATCAGCCGGGTGCTCATCACCGGCCGGTTTGCCCGTAGCAATAAACGTCGCGAGCGTTGTCGGCACAGATACTTGGGGACTTCCCTGGCCAAGCCAAGCAACCCATTTTACTTGCAGATCTGATGCGCCTGTAAACGGGTAGTGCTTATTAATCGCCAAATCCCAATTACCGGTGGACATCGCATCCTCGAGAAACCTGACAAAGGTCCGTTTTCCGTGATGCGCAATTAAATATTGTGAAACGGAAAATCCTTGAGAATAGAGTGTCATAATATCGCGGGGATATTCTTTCATCCGCAACATCTTGTTAAACGGAATTCCGCGATCGGTCGTCAGGTAACGTAATAACAACTTGTGTTGTTTCTGCTTCTCGGAACTATGTTCAACCGTCGTGCAGGCACCTTCATCCGCCCAACGGGGCAAGGGCCTGCCAAAGTGAGTAGCGAATACCGTATGGCTCACTTCATGTGGTAGCACACTATCGAGCACACGTTGACGACTACCTTGAATCGTCATTTGCCAATGTTTAGGAATTCCTGATTCAAAGATAAAGCTCGTCACACCGCCAGCGCCTAGATGAGACGCGACATTTACTTGAATCGGCACAGGTGCTGACCATGGCTTTAACTCATAGCCTAACCATTGCCGAGACAACTCACGACGATAGGTTTCCGCTGCTATTGAAACTTCTCTGGCCAAACTCGTAGAATCCGCCGTGACCAAAAAATTCTGCGTGCGGTAACTCGCCCCATTCGCGGTTACCGGCAGGCATAAACCACCAATTGCCACAATCATTGCAGCTATTCGAGCATCCATGCTCTCATCCCCTTGAAAAAACGATGATGTCCTTCTATCCATGAAGAAACCTAACAGCGAACATTAAACTACATTGGCGATTTTGGGCATAGACCGATTTTATTAGCGACCTGTCGCGGAGGGGGTTAGGTTACCGCAGACACTATGAGCTCCTACCCTTGTCTTTGGCCAAATATCCGATAAGAATAGCAACAGCTAAACATCCACCGATGTTTGGAATAACCGGAGGGTAGGCGAATTGGCTAGCAATCTGATTCGAAATCAGACGTCCGCTTGCGGATTGCGGGTTCAAGTCCCGTGCCCTCCGCTTTTTTTATGCGTTCAACTTCTCGGTTTCTATTTGCTTCGCGTTTACAAACCCTTTACGCTTTACATAAGACAACCACATTAAAACCAGTGAGGTCCACTTAAGATGGAACCCAAACCAAGTAAAAAAGAAAAAAAAGTTCGCATCAAAGATGAAGTACGGATTTATCATTACCCGAAGATCATCTTTCTCTACCCCACTCTAATCGCGAGCATCGTCGCTGCCCTCGTACTCTCATTCTCCGATGGTGTTTATGAAGAATCAACAACAGCGGCCGCTGCTGAGACTCAGATGGATAAGGCTGCTGCGACCGACAGCGAGTCGACCGGACACGCCAAACGAAAATCCGCCGTCTTAGTCACCGTCGTCTTCCTCTTCCTTTTCACATTCAACCTCTTCGTCATGGCGTTTGACTTTCCACAAAGCAAATTTCTAGCGGTCGTCTTCTTTATCTTTGCTGTCGTCTTAGGACTCATGGTCGTCGGAGTAAAATCACCGGAACTCATGGGTAGTTTTGGAGATTTGATTTATCGCATTAATCCCGTTGCCGACCACATATTTTACTGGACGATGTCAGCTCTCCTTGGATTTGTCTTCATCGTGATGTACCTCGCACGATTACTAGACTATTGGGTAATCCGGCCCAACGAAGTCATTCATTTTCATGGTCTCCCCAGACATACTCGCCGTTTCTCCGCACCCCACATGCGTTTTGAAATGGAAATCAACGATATCTTCGAACATATGATGCTCAAATCAGGTCGGCTCTACATTCGCCCATCCGGCGACAACGAAGAATTCGTGCTAGACAATGTTATCAACGTCCGCCGCAAAAATGAGCGGGCAAACCAAATCCTCAGCGCCCTGCAAGTGCAACTCAAATCTGACACTGAAATTTAACAGTAGCACTAAAACGGAAATAGCTTCTGCGGCAAGTTTTTAAACTGTTGTAATACATTTGGCATCGACGGCCATTGGGTCTCAGGTCCTTCGTTAATTGCGTCATCTAACCGTCTGGCGATCTTTGGGAATTCCGGCGGCCTGTACCGCGAAATATATCGCGGCCAAAATGCATTTAGAAACCGATAACTATCCGCCACGCGACCTTGCTTTTGGTGCGAATATGCGAGCGAAACCTCTTTCATCAATTCGCGATACTCACGCGGTTGAAACCACAGATCATAAACTTGTAGATTATCGATTTCGACTTGACCTGCTGACATCAGATCAAAACCAACACGTATATCCGTCAAGCCGCGCACCGGTAGATCATCGACCACAATCAAATACTTCGACCAAGTCGTATGCAAGACCGCCGGTTTCTGATTACTCGCCCGACCAGTCTGTAACATGCCAATCGTGCGCGGTCGATAATAGGGTTGCCCAAAATACCGACCCTCAATTGCCAAGCGTACTGTTGGTGCCTGAGATGCATCTTTGGTCCTCAACCAAACTGAAAATGCAATCCGACCGGTCGTTGGCACAGTAAACGGTTCGCTACGCACCCACAGGATTTTCTCCGACTCGGTCGTTCGCTGCAATTCCAAGTACTGTTGCCCTTGTTGCGCAACTTCGGTCCCGACAGTCACAAGATTGCCCACACTCTTATCAAATATCCAACCGTTTACCGCTGAGGGAACGCCTCGGTCTTCAAAGTCACCGTTGCGAATCAGCAGTGCCGTTGGCTGTTCAAGGCGACTAAGTTGTTGATTAACTGCCAATATATTCTCTTGTAATTTTGGAATTACGTCTTTGTTAAACTGAACCGTCGCCGAAACCACTCGCGCTTCGACGCGGTCAATGCGAATAGCGACTAAATCAAAGGGTTCCATCACAACTTGCCAAGTTGCACCATTAAGATGCCATCGATAACTCGACTTAGATTTCTCACTGAGCGAAACCGGCACGCCATCGGGTTGCATATTAATATCGATTTGAGCGGTCACTGCCCAAGGTGAATTATTCAATACATACAAGTAGGTCTTGGTGCCATCTTTGATGCTGCTCTCAACGAAACGACGAATCACAAGCGGCTGTGGAATCGCGTTTGATTTATTCTTAATCGTCTCGAAGCCTACATCAGGCAGTTGTTGGTAAGTGGCCAATAATTCACGCACGTGATCCTCTTGCCCTAAAGGCAAGAACCAACCTCCGTCCACGAACACTCGACAATCCGTCTTTGCAAGTTTGCTAATGAATCGTTGACGATTGTAGAAATGCGATGGAGTAATGGTATTGGCAAACCAAGTCTGCGTATTGATAGCACCCCACGGAGACTTAGCATCAAGTTGTGGAAGTTGAGCGGTGGTCGGGGCATGAAAGAAAACAGCGCCATGTAATTCCGATTGCGCAAACAATTGATGAACGCCCACTGATTGAGCCAGCTCAATATCAATATTCTGCAATGTCGGGTCAACAACTGGATTGGCTTTGTGTGGAGATAACCACACCAGATTATCTACGCCTCGAGTAAGCGCTGGGTTGATTGACATATTGCGAGTGATGTTTATTAACATATTCTTTGGCGGCAATGTCGGAAACGCCTGCCGTTGGATCTCCACAGTCTCATACAACTCGGCTGTCGAGAGATACAGTCGCTGGGGATGCCGGTTGTCATCGGCCGCTGACATTTTTGAATAGAGAGTTATATCAGCTGCAATGCCTTTGTACAGTTTACTTAACTGTTGTTGTTTCCACAGATTCCACTCGTTCGCCAAACTAGTCCGAACAGCATTTACGTTATTTGCGTGCAAATCACTCGGCTGAATTTTTTGGTCCTGGAAAAACCGATTTAGCGTCGTCGGATCTAAACCCCAATTTGAATTACGTAAATGTGTGTACGAATCGGGAATAAGCTCGACATTAACCCCCGCAAAACTAGGGTGGGTATGATACCGTAGCAGCATCTCTTTGATTAGATTTCGTATCGCCAATTGAACACGCGGATCTAGCGGATTGTAGCGACCAACGGTACCGCCGCCAGGAAGGCTCGCGTCGGCGTTGGTTAATCGTATGCCGACCGCTGAGTCGATCCCACTGCGTGTCGAGTGTTGGAGTTGCTGTTCCAATTCAATGAGTGGCATATTTAATTGAATAGAGGGAATAAGCACCAGTTGATGTTCATCAAACATTTGATAGAGCATTTCCAGCACGTCTTTTTTCAGCGGATCTTGACCATTGTCAAAAAATGCTCCGCTGTCATACTTTGGCGTCGCATGAAAAAGATCACTCGGAAATAAACTGCTGCCTTCACTCAACACGTTAACAACGGCACCATTATTACCAGCAAACTGTAAGTACTTTACTAACCGTTGACCGCCATCGTAAAACGTATTCCAATCATCCAAGGTCGCCACACTGTCAGGCCCGACTGCTTCGCGACTACTGAAGTTCTCCGCAAACAATGGTTTTTTAAAGTAGGCTAAGGCCAGCCGATTCTGTTTTTTCCGCACCAATTTGGGGTAGAGCTCGGCCAAACTTCCCTGTAATTGCTGAACTCGGATCTTACCAAACACAACTGGCTTGCTAGCAAGTTGATTGCGAATCACCAGCATCGGCGTGTACGTGTTTGGCCAGAACAACACCTTATGCGTCAGAGTTTTAGGCGTTGACTCCCAAGAGATATCTTCAAGGTTCCAACCTGTATCAACTCCTAAAGGTCCTATTTTGCCCAACGCATTAGGTTCTAAGATGCTGACTGCTGCTGTCTGTTGGACGTCATTGGGATATTCAATTTCCAACAAGTGAGGACGCCGCGGGTTTTCAATTTCTAACGGTAACGCTTGCCACCCACCGCTCCCTAACCGAGTCATCGATTTATCGTGATGTTGAATCTTCTCAGCGCGTCGATTGCCGAACGGTGCAAAGCCAATCGACGAGGGGCTTGACCCTGCCAAATATTTAATTCTATTAGTCGGGTCAAGTTCACGCAGGCGTTGCCACCAACTTGGGTCGGCAGGATTATAATTTGTAACTTCACGCCATTTCGTCGCCACCTCCGGAACAGGGGATTTTCCACCGACCACAACAATTTGGACGACTCGTTGCGCAAGCGGCGAAGTTCGCACTAAGGTGTTGGGGAAACGTGTGGAAAGCACAGCAAGACGAATGTTGTAAATGCCTGGCCGAGTCGGTATCGGAATCTTGATCTGGTTCCATGCGGGAAATTCATCAGCCGTTGTAACTTCAACCGCGCGTTGTTGATGATGTATGTTAAGATTTTCAGCAACTGCAATAACGTCTAATTCGTATTGATAGTTACCTGTTCTGGTTTCACCAAGTTGATGAGGGAGGAGCGTGAGTTCAAATAACTCCTGGGGATGAAACACCAAGTGCGACCGCTCTGTAATAATTCTCAAATTATCACCTGCGAGCCGCCGCACCTGCCCGCGGTTGCCGGTACTGTCTAACACAATTTCGGCGTCACGAGTGATAAAAAACGCCAGCGGGCGCTGCAGTTGAAAATGAATGTTTGCATCGGAAAGAGCGACCAAGTCCACGGTCAAAATCGCTTGTGGTGTGGCATTGATGCTGATGTCAAACGCATCAAATTGACTTGGCTTATCTTGTTGCACAAACACCGTCTGTGACTTGGATTGCCCACTAGTTTGAACATCCATTGGCGTGTTAAGCCGCACGAGTGAACCACTGTCGTCAGTTTTGACAACGGGCGAACCAACGATGGAAGGTAGATGTGCGGATTTGATTGGTTCGATACTACGAGGGATCAAATCCTGTAGTTCTCCGGCAGAAATTGTAATGGTGCCTCGCCATTGTCGAGCAGCACCGCCGCCCCAGGCAATTCGTAACCGCAAATTCAATGGTAACTCGCCATCCCCATCGTTTCGAAATCCGGTTGGTTGCACACTCGCCGAAAACGGGCTCGACTGAGGCCCTTCAGCTAACTCTTGCGATCGCGACGTCGCGGTATTGCTACTCTCAGGTACCGTGGACCGTTGAACAACTGGTGGCTGTGCGTTGATCGACGCAACAGTTCCTAGCGTCAGCATAAAAATGCTGAACGTCGCTATTCTCACAGCGAATCTAGAAAACTTCCGCACGATCAATTACGACCTCCAATGTCAATGCCGGGAACATTTTTGCTGTACGATTTTGACCCTCGCTGGCCAACAAATGTAAATCTACGTATAGCGGCAGCGAATTATAACGGTTTTATTGACGGCCTTGAAAGTGCAATCGAGCAGGGCCGAACCGAACCAGCAGGCGCAGCGGAAAATGAAGCGATGCTATCTTTATCGTAAAATCTGATTCCACAATAATTTGGGCAACACGGTGGGAAATTGCTGCGAATCGCCAGCGGTGAACAACTCTTCGATGGCAGAAGTCACATCACCACGCTTAGCGGCAATTTCGTTGATATCCCAGCGGTCATCGGGCTTCACAAATAACTCCGTCACTTGATCTCCCTCAATCTTAGCGAACCACGCGGCGGTCGAAATCGCTATTTCACCGGATTGGTCGGTTTTGGAAATGGCAACCGCATTAGCAAGATTGCAATCCTCAACGCAGCTCTCATTAACAATTAATGGCAAAAACGATTGCTGGCATTGTGGCAATTCAGCGTTAACTGTATCCGCACATCCAAACCATTCAATCAAGGTTTGATAAATCGATTCAGATTGCAGCAGTCGTTGGCTACGTGAAGATGTCACTTGCGAGTCCGGCGATAGAATCGATGCAAACATCGGCACGTGTAACTGCTCGCTGTACAACCCCGCTTGTTGATAACCGACCGTGCCATGCTGACCTAACGGCATTGCACGTGCAGCGGTTACGATCAATAAGATCGGTTCGGACGACTGCCCCTGAGAATAGTCTTGGAGAGCACTATACAACGCCGCTAAACAAGTATCCGCCACACAGACTTGAGCTGCATAAGGGTGACTAACTTGGAGCTGCTCATCCGGCTCCAAGGGTTGCTGATGATGATCCAGCGGAGGCGACGTAATTGTGCTCACTTGGGGATCCTCGTCGCCACGAAACATCTCGCGCAATTCAACGGGAGCGTCCCAGCATGTACCGAGGCTATCAGCATGAATCCACAACAAGTCTTCTGCTGCTGGGGACGTTTCTAGCCAATGCAATACTTCACCAAAGAAACCTGCCATCATCGTGGATTCAATATCAGCAGCCGCATCCAGATTATCAGTAAGCGGAACGAGGACCTGTTGTGTAAAGGCATCACAACACGGCAGCTGCAACAGTTGTTCGCTGCTTGAAATCAAAGTGCTCGTCGCACCTTTCTCGGTCAGTTGATCCAATAACGCAACCTGACTGGGCCCAGAAATAACGGGATGTTGCCCCTGCAAAAAACTCGTATAGATTTCCGCAATATCGGTGCTGCTCGCAATCATCGACTCGGCCAATAATGAACAGGTCCCTAGTTGGTTAAATCCAGGCGTGGGAATCCAAGTGTTACCGTACGGACCGATAAATTTCGCCGATAAGTGATCTAAAACCAATACGATTGCTCTTGCCATGCGTTTTAATGTACCAGAGATTTGAAATAACTGCTTTTCTGCCCGTGGTGGTTTCTGCCTGTTGCGATAGAATATAAATGTGTTTTCTTTTCTTGAGTTTTCTAAATCATGCAACTAACCAGTAAACTTCTTGTAGCGACCGCCAAAGTTATAAGTGGCTACACGATACGGTGGGTTGATTGTCTACCCGACACGTGCCAACGTATCTATTTTGCGAACCACACAAGTCATCTCGATGCACTTGTACTGTGGGCTAGTCTACCTCGCGAAATACGCGAACTCACAAGACCCGTCGCTGCTAAAGATTATTGGGAAAAAGGCTGGTTACGACAGCACATCGCCAAGACATTTAATGCCTTACTGATCGATCGCAATGAAGTTAAAGTGCACCAAAGTCCAATCGATTTGATGATTCGAGAGATGAAAGATTGTTACTCCTTGATTATTTTCCCCGAAGGACGTCGCAATCCTGCTGAAGAAATGATCAAATTCAAAAGCGGTCTATTTTACCTAGCGAAAAAACGACCCGATTTAGAACTAGTTCCTGTATATTTGGATAACATGAGCCGAGTATTACCACGTGGTGAAATTCTACCTGTCCCCTTATTGAGTCACATTACGATTGGTGCACCGATTTGGTTGGAAAAAGGCGAGACTAAACATCAGTTCCTCGACCGCGCCCGTACGGCCATTATCAACCTCAAAGATTGTTAGAGACAGTATAATATTCTGATGCTTAACTTATCCAATCAATTTCTGTGGGCCTTTGTCGACGTTACGCGAGTGTTGAACCTGCCATTTGATGAACCAACCGCTTGGCTCATCGCGACAGTGATGTTGCTGCTAATCCTTGCCTCGGCGGCCGGCAAACTGCTTGGAGGCAGTTCCGAACAACGCCTGAACACCGCTATCGTTCGATCTTTTAATCAACGTATCCGTTCGTGGTGGCTCATGTCAGCCGTACTGATCGCCGGCTTGTTCATTGGCGAACACGGAACGGTCGTGCTATTCGGCTTGATCGGCTTCTGGGCTCTCCGCGAATTCATTACCATGACGCCGACTCGACGCAGTGATCATCGAACGCTGTTCTGGGTTTTAGTTGTCTTTACGCCATTGCAGTTTATATTAGTCGCCATGCAGGGCGAGCTATTCCTCATCGCGATACCAATCTATGCATCGCTCTTCATCCCCGCTCGAATTGCGATGGCGAACGATGCCAAACGGTTTTTAGAACGATCCGCAAAAATACAAATTGGGTTGTTGATTTGTGTCTATGCTCTGAGTTTTGCGCCTGCCATTCTTTACCTCGATCTCGGATCCAATAAACAACCGAATATCGCAATTGACGCTCCGGTTACCATCACATCAGCGGCGAGTGAAGCTGCACAGCGAACACCGTGGAGTCATGTTAAAGATAGTGATGGCCATGACATCAACCGAAATAAGGGATTGTTGTTTTTCTTTGTTTTGATCACTCAACTTAACGATGTGTTGCAATACGCTTGGGGGAAACTCCTGGGCAAGAACATCATCGCCCCACGGATAAATACTAGTCGTACGTGGGAGGGTGTTATCGGCGGAGCGGCGACTTCAGCATTGCTCGGTGCACTGTTCTCGTGGGTGACTCCATTTTTGTTTTGGCAAGCTGCAATTATGGCGATTGTCATTTCGTTGATGGGCTTTGCCGGAGGCATGACAATGTCAGCAATCAAACGTGACCGCGGCGTCAAAGATTATGGCACTTTAGTACAAGGCCATGCTGGTATCCTAGACCGCATCGATTCATTATGTTTCGCAGCCCCAGTGTTTTATCACCTCACCAAGATATTCTTCGCCATCTAAGTACCGCTAGCCTGGCAAGCTTTGCCAGGCAATCAGAATGGCTTAGCCCATTAAGTGATAATGCAAATGGAAAACCGTTTGTCCGGCTCCAGCACCACAGTTTGTGATCACGCGATAGCCACCAGCGATCAATTCAAACTCACGAGCTAAATCACGAATCACAAGTTGCAAATGTCCCAACAGTGACTCATCCTCAGCAGAAATATCATCGAGTGATTTGATTTCTTTTTTGGGGATAATCAACAGGTGCGTAGGGGCTTGAGGGTTTGCATCTGCAAACGCTAAGCACTGTGAATCCTCGTAAACAATATCCGCTGGTATTTCACGGTCAATGATGCGTTTAAAGACACTCTTTTCCATTATTCAGATCCCTCTGTAGTTTCCTTGTCGATTTGCTCCAATTGTTCCAGAGCTATCACATCGTCAGGATTCATATCTGGAATGTTTTCGTATACAGGCATCAAAAGTGATCCATCTGCATTTACTAATCCACCGTCTAGAGGCCGCGTTAGCGTCTCCATAACTCGGGACTGCATCTTTCCCGCAGCGATAGCCTCGTTGATTCGGTCGATCACCGTCTGATCGGCAATCTGCAATTGTGATTGCGTCGTCGGACAACGGAGAATGGAAAGTAATTGAGGGTGAATCATGGGGAATTCGTTGTTGAATTGTAGCTGAGCATAGAACTGGCAACCAATATTTAGCACATTGTACTCTAATTGGCAGGCGTTGACCGTGGCCAGCAAAAAAGGGACACCAAACCGCCTAATAGCGGTGGTGTCCCTTCATGTACGAGGAGAATAATCAAGTAAGAGAGAGAGAAGTAGATCGTTTTCCGTCGTATTGCGTGGGTACTGCTTTCGTTAAACTTGCACATCGTGCACAACAAAAGGCTAGTGGGTCTCGGTAGCTTCCATCGAATCAGATTTATTGCGTTTTGAAGTGGAGCTATAGGACCACTCTTTGGTCATTTCCTCAAACACTGTCGGGGTTTCATATCGAACGACTTGAGGGCCATCCGCCATGGGACCAATAAGACCGCTAAGAACTGGAAGACCTCGGAGCGTTAAGTCCGTACTACAGTCGTCCATGCCAATTTGGTCGAATTCTTTAGTAAGTGCACGTTCACTAAGAAAGTCACTCATTAGTAAAGAATCATTTGGTCCACAGGAAACTACTCGAAATGTTTTATTCATCGTTTTATCCACATCAAAAATACTAATTTGATTTTCACATAACTGGAACGTTTAAAAGTTTATTGTGATGGAGCACAATCCGTCCCAGTAAAACAGACATCGACCGGTCCTACAGCAAAACCGTAAAATAAATGCCGACGGTGATATCATGAGTACGTTTGCACAAATCGGTGCAATATGCTCCAGCGGCACACGTAGTACAACCTGCATCGAAGTCTGCCCGCAACCCGCTACAGTGCCCTCTGCAACCGTCGCAACACGTCCTAACCGGACTACAAAGAACACGTATTCCGATTATTCCGATCCTAGTAACTATGCCCAATTCAACCCACATTTCGATTATCAGAGGGCATTCAATCTTGGATTGATTGGACAAGTTCTCGCTGGCTTCGCAGTTGCTCAACCATGACAGCGTTGGCCTCAGGAAACGCCAACTCGGCAAGCTGCTCGCGATCGACCCAGCAAAACGGCTGGTTTAGAGCACACTCAGTTGACTTGGGCTCACAAGCGATAAAACTCAGCTGCAGATCCCCATGTTCATAAGAATGCTCCACGGTCATATAAAAGCCAACCGCAGCCACAGTAACCCCAGTCTCTTCGAAGCACTCACGTACAGCCGCCTCTAAATCTGATTCACCCGCTTCGATTTTACCGCCCGGAAACTCCCAAAACCCCGCAAGAACTTGATCTTGGGACCGTTGTCCAACAAGAAAACGATCACCGTTTTTTACTACGGCGATCGCTATTTTGGTTGGTTTCGTCATGATACAAGACCCGCGACCCTACGATTGCTGCTGCAGCTCTCGTACTTTGTCTAACAAACGGCCGGGAGATCCCATTGCGTTGTAGCCGCCGTCAACATGAAGAATCTCGCCGGTTATTCCGCTGGAACAACTCGAGAGCAAGAAAGCCCCGGTCCGGCCGACTTCTTCGTGTGTAATGTTTCTACATGTAGGGGCAATATCTTGATACATCGTAAGCATTTCACCCACTCCAGCAGCTGAGCCAGCAAGAGTTTTTAACGGGCCAGCACTCAGTGCATTGACTCGAATTCCTCGTGGACCGAGATCATATGCTAAGTACCGCATTGATGCGTCTAGGGCTGCTTTGCAAATGCCCATCACGTTATAGCCAGGCACACACTTTTCACCACCAAAGTATGTCATCGTAGCAATCGCACTATCATCGTTCATTATATGTTGAGCGGCATTTGCGACAGCAATCAAACTATAAGCACTGATTTCCATGGCCAATTTGAAACCATCGCGACTCGTTTCAATAGTATCGTTTGACAAATCATCGCGTTCGGCATAGGCAATCGAGTGCAGCAAAAAGTCGATCTTGCCGAATTCCGCTTCCGCGGTTTTCATGACCTCGGCAATGTTGTCATCGTCTTGCACATTCAAAGGAACTACAAACTTGGTTTTCTCAGGATACAGATCAGTGCACTTGGTAACCCGACGACGATTCTTGCGTTTTTCGTCGTCCGGTGAGTCTGGTAAATGTGTAAATCCAACTTCGCCGCCTTCGTCCATGATCGTTTTAGCAATTGCCCACGCAATTGAACGATTATTAGCAACACCTAGCACTAAACCTTTTTTACCGTCGAACATTCCCATCCTGTTTTCCTTACTTATAATTTCTACTGCAATACACAATCGACTTCGACTGTACATTGATAGGATTCATACGATAGATAGAATACCTTGAAACCACGAAAAACGGTAGAGAGAACCATGGTTTTAGGAGGAAACGCGGTGGGAAAGCCCGCGCTTTGTTTTTGGAAATGCTGTCCAGCGTTTACCCACTATCTAAACCCCGTATGACCGTTAGAGTCGTTACGACTGCGGGGTTTCTTTTGCATTTATCCACCGGTCCAACGGGACCGCTCGTCGACCCTAAAATGGTACCGTTATAATACAGCCATGGCAAGAATACGCGACATCTTATCACTACCCTTGGTTTACCGCACATGGCAAGCGCCCTTTGCGCAAGGCAAGATGAAACCGATCTTGGAAACCACCGATTTAACGAAAATCGAACGCGTTTTAGATGTCGGTTGTGGCCCTGGAACCAACGCACCGTTTTTCCTGAAAAATCGCTATCTTGGCTTAGATATCAACCCACGATACATTCGCAATGCCACCGACCGCTATGGCTCCCAATTCGCCGACAAAGGTGAATTTAAAGTCCAAGACGTGTGCCATTACGAACCACCACACGACGAACAATACGATTTTATTTTAATGAACAGTTTCTTACACCACATTGACGATGACAACACGAACGCAATTCTAGCTAGCCTGCACAATATCTTAGATCCCAATGGGTACATTCATATTCTTGATTTGGTATTACCCGCACGATTTTCGATTCCTCGCTTTCTAGCCAAAGCTGATCGTGGTGATTTTGCTAGACCCTTGGATCGTTGGCAAGAAATATTTTCAAACCACTTTGAACTCGTTCAATTCGAACCTTTTCCATTAAAAATGTTGGGCATTTCCTTATGGCAAATGGTCTACTTTAAGGGCAAATTGAAGAGGACTGCATAACATGAACAAATCTCCCTGTCTAACCGTTGCCATACCTGTCTACAACGAACAAGATGTCATCGAAGAATTAATTGACCGTGTCACGCAAGTACTTGATGCGATACCTGGTGGCCCACATCAAATTGTCATCGTTGACGATGGTAGCCACGACGACACCGCAAAACTATTGTCCCAAGCAGTTGCAGACGACCCGCGTATCGTTGCCGTCTCCTTCTCGCGAAATTTCGGCCAACAACCAGCATACGCCGCAGCTCTCGAATATGCTGAGGGCGATGCCGTGGTACTAATGGACGGCGATCTACAAGACCCACCCGAACAGATTCCTGCGTTACTTGCTCGTTACAACGAAGGATTTGATGTCGTTTATGCGGTCCGCGTAAATCGCAAAGAGAATATCTTGAAACGAACCTGCTACAACTTGTTCTACCGCTTGATTAAGCGACTATCCAAAACTACATTGCCGCGAGACAGCGGTGACTTTTCTATCGTTAGCCGTCGTGTTGCTGACCTATTAGTACGTGACGCCGATCGCCATCGTTACTTACGAGGTATTCGTAGTTGGGTGGGATTCCAACAAACAGGCATCGAGATTGAGCGGGCACCCAGAGCGGCCGGTGATACGAAATATACACTTCGCAAATTATTTAGGTTAGCAGCCGACGGAATCTTTTCGTTTTCGTTGATTCCGCTGCGGCTAGCGACGTTTATCGGTGCCCTGTCAGTATTCGTCGCTCTCGGTTTGACAGTGTTTGCGACTTGGGCACGGTTCACCGCACCTGAAAATCTGCCCGAATTTATGTCAGAAATACCCGCCGGTTTTACGGCCCAACTTGTCGCCATTTCATTCTTCGCTGGCGTTCAATTAATGTTTCTGGGAGTGGTTGGTGAATATGTAGGACGCATTTTCGAAGAAGTTAAAGGACGACCCTCATTTATTGTTGAAAGTGTCATTGGGAATTCAGCCAAGTGCAAAGCGAATATTCAAAAAACTACCGACAGCTCTACCACAATCACTGGTGGTGGCGATCGCGAGAATCCTATATCCTAAAAACACTCAATCGCTGGCATCAAGAAGCAAAAGAAACGTTGCCTGAGACTCGAGAAATTCTGGATGTAGGTTGCGGCGACGGTCTCTTTTTCCCTGCGCTGAGCCAGTTCGGCACCGTGACCGGTGTGGAGTCGGATCCAGACATTGTCGACCCCGCCGGAGAATTCTCGGAAAGTATTCATATCGGCCTGTTCGATTCCTATCAACCACACAAGCAATTCCACTGGATCACAATGCTTGACGTCATTGAACATATTCCAGATGCAACTACCGCATTGCAACTCGCTGGTGACCTCCTTACCGACGATGGAAAAATTTTGATCACCGTTCCCGCATTTAATATGTTGTGGACAAAACACGACGATTTCAATCATCACCAAACACGCTACACCAAACGCTTGCTCAAACAACAAACCGCCAAAGCGGGATTGAAAATCATCAACATGCACTATTTCTATCACTGGACGTTTGCCGCCAAATTGCTCGTAAGGCTCAAAGAAGCAATCGTCAAAGCTCCACCTGTCAGTGCTCAAGTACCGGCAACGTGGGTTAATAAAACTTGTCAAGCACTGTGTCAAATAGAACAGCAACTCATCACACCACTCCGTCTCCCGTTTGGCAGTTCGTTATTCGCCATTGCTGTCCGCGACTAATTTTACCTTAAGTAATCACTATCATGACCACTTCTCAAAGTAGCTCGCAGCGGACTACCTCAGACAAGCCTGCCGCACGGTCATATAGAATTGCATTGCTCGTGACGCTCGCGATCACAACGATCTATTTGAGTACGATGCGTAATCATGGCTGGATTGCACACGACGAAGGACTGTTAGCCCTCTCGGCGGACCGAGTACTCGCTGGCGAAACACCTCATATCGATTTCCAAGACCCCTACACCGGCGGCCTCAGTTACTGGCATGCCCAAGTGTTCCGCGTGTTGGGGACTTCTCTGACTTCACTACGAACTATATTAGTCGGCATTGCCGTTCTGGCAGTGCTCGCTTGGTTTCTAATTGCTGCGAAATTCCTCAGGCCTGTTAGCGCCAGTGTCGTAACACTCTTATGCCTCGCTTGGAGCTTCCCAAACTATTTTGCTGCATTACCGTCATGGTACAACTTAATGTTTGCCAGTTGGACGATATGGGCGATTCTAAAATACAGCGACCAATTAAAACCACAGTTTTTAGTCCTAGCTGCGGTCACGATCGGCTTGTCTATCCTTTGTAAAATTACTGGAATCTATGCGCTCGCCGCTACCTTTTTTGCAGTGCTCTTTATCCACCTCAATCAAGACCCAGCAGGTGACCCATCTGCTAAACAAAGCAAATACAAATCATGGCATTTAATAACCGCTGCGGCTGGGTTATGTTCCGCTTACTGTGCACTGCTTTTCTTTTTGGTCGGCGGTCATGGAAGAATTATTTACTTGGCACTCTTTTGCATACCAGGTGCAATCTTGATGGTCGTTGTGTTTCGGCAGAGCATAATTGCGAAAACGCACTCCACATCCATTTGGCAATTGCGACTTCACATACTGTTGATCGTCGCTGTAATTCAGGTTGTGTTAATTGTCTTCTGCTACGATTACTACAACCGAGGGGCAATCTCGGAACTTCTACACGGCGCGATTATGCTACCCACTGCGCGGCTTTCAGGAGCTACTTTTCCACCTCCTAGTCCCAATTGGTTACTTCTAACCGTACCCTTTGGCTTGTTGATTTACTACGATCGCAAAATATTCAAAGCCACAGAGATGCAGGGAATCATCACCGTTATCGTGCTCGGCACACTATTAATTGCACTTGGTGGCATCGACGTGGTCTATTGCATCGCATTTCGAAGCGGATATATTTTGTTACCCGTGATCGTCACCGTTGGTTCGACCATACTCATTAAGAGTCGCAAAGATTTTATCAGCAAGGCAATTCGCAATCGATTATTTATTCTTTTAATGTTTGCTGCTTCGTTATCATTGATTCAATTTCCCTATTCCAGTGGTATCTATTTTTGTTACGCCAGTCCTATTTTGATTTTAGCGTTTGCCGCAATCGTCGCACGAACCCCTAAATTCAACCGCCGGCTCTGGGGTAGTGTTGCCGCACTTGCGGGAATATTTGCAGTGGTTTGGATCAATTTTTCTAACCCGCGGACGATTGGTGTTTTTCATCATCAAAATAGCGAAATGGTAACACTCGATCTGCCCCGCGGAGGAATCCAAATCCCCACCGACGGATACGATGAAATCAAGCCGACAATCGATTACATCCGCAAGCACAGCGAGCCTTATGACTATATTCTGGCTGGACCGGATTGCCCGCAGTTCTATTTCTTAGCAAACCGACGAAACCCGACACCTCAATTCTACGATTTTTTCCAAGCGTCGGAAATCCGCAGTTGGAAATGGGAATTGGGCTACACATCGAGTGTTGAAAAAGAACTCCAAATAGCCATTAAACAACGCGAAGTTAAACTAGTTGTTATTAACACTAACCCTGAATTTTCAAAACGCTATTCCAAAGAATTCATGGATTGGCTCAAGCAATGGGGACTTAGAATTACGCTCAAGGGACCACAACGTTACATCATGTACGAAAAAAATAAACCGCAAAACTAAGCTCTCGTAAGTGACTTGTGCTTAATCAGTGCCGTATTTCTAGGCGTGGAGCGAGCAAGTCGATGCATAATGGTGTCAATCAGCTGCCATTCACGCTGAAAAAACTTACCATTTCCTCGCTCTCCTTGCTGTGATTTTTAATAATCACATAACAATTACTATTCTCCGATTCCATTACAGGGGCTTTTCATGGAAACGGATCTAGCTGCATCATCAATAGATTCACCTCCGCACTACCAGCTCTCCGGCGAACCATCAACATTTGCGATGGCTGGCACAAAGACCATCCCCAAGGCAACATCCCCTCTACCGCCAGATTGGGCCGATGATGTTATCGTTGACTTTCACACACGAGCATCCCGAGCTTCGATATCAATTGAAAGTTCGAGTTCATCTCAACAGACGTTAATGCAACTCGTTAACATTGCCTACCAGCAATACCAAGAATTGATGGCAGGTCCAGTAGTGATCGACTTGCAAGAGTTCTGTTGGTTGTATCCTGAGCAAATAGGATCTCTGTTGTTTCGACAAATCATGTTGTTTTTTGTTGACGGAGAATCAAATCTTTTACGCGATAGCCACTCATCGCATTCGCACTCTAATTCGGAGATATTTCCGATGCCCTGTGTCAACGGATTTACGATCAAAGAAGAACTCGGCCGCGGTTCCTTTGCCACGGTATATAAGGCAACGGAAGACGAAATTGGCCAACGGACCGTGGTTATCAAAATCGGTAAATTTGGCAATGGCGAAGCGGATACGCTCGGCAGACTGTGCCATGACAACATTGTCCCGATCTATTCATTAACAACCAACTCGGATGGCATCTCTGTCATGTGCATGCCCTACCTAGGACGAGAAACCCTGAGCAACAAACTAATTGAATTACGGCATCTGTCCTATTCAAATTTGCTCCCTGACATCCTCAAGCAAAGCCCGCCTGAGAGTACTACTACAGCCAAACACTCACAGCAATTTATCATTCCTCATGTGGTCTGGGCATCACACGACGCACTGCTACGCGGCCTCAAGTATGGCACCGAAATTGCCGCAGCATTAGTTTATGCGCATGCCGAGCGGGTATTGCATTTGGATCTGAAACCATCGAATGTCATGGTCACCGATAAAGATCAAGCTTTGTTGTTAGACTTCAACCTAGCACATAACGCTCTGCACAATGCACAACCAAGTGGCGGGACGATCGCTTACATGTCGCCTGAGCAAATTAACAAGGTGATCCTCAAAAGAGCTTCGATTGTGCTCGACCATCGTTCCGATATTTACTCGCTGGGCGTGCTGCTATTTGAAATGTTCTATGGAAAACTGCCGTTTAACACATTCGGTCCCAACCAAAATCTGTTTCAAACTGGACAGGTATTAAGAAAACAACAGGCCGAGCAGCCATTAAAGCCCAGCAATGAGAACAAAGACATACCCGACAAGCTGGTAAAGCTGATATCGCATTGCCTAGCATTTGATCGCGACGACCGACCTGACAGCATGCAAGACGTATTGCGAATTTTAAGTAGCGAACAAAAACGGCTTCGCTGGAAGTCGAAAATCAAAGCGAAACGAATTTTCCGCTCTCTGTTCGGGCTCGCATTCGCTGGGATACTCGGTGCCTTGCTAACTTGGCAATCCATCAAACCGACTACCCTTGCATCGGTGAATGTAGTGCACGGTTTTGTGGGAGCAAATGCCAATCAATATGCGCGTGACGACGTCATGGAACAAGTCGCCGTAATGGTTGAACAACAAGGGGTTCAAACAACTATTTTGAGACTCTTAGTTCAACTAGATCAACAGGACAATCCTCACCTGTTGGAAGCGCTAGGCAATCTCTATCATCGCATGAATTGGATAATCGAAGCGGAAAAATGGTACGAGCAAGTATTGCAAGTCGACGAGGATAATCTCGATTTACGAATCAACCTCGCCCTCTGCTACATTGCCAACGACCGAGTAGGCCAAGCCGATAAGGTACTCAACCAAACCACTGCAGATCCAGCACAGCCGTCACTTGAACATTTATACGTCAAGCTTGAATGTTATCTGTGGTTCACCAAGTCGTTACCGATGGATCGACAACATGGATCAGACATTGTGAAAAAGATAGAAGCACGCCTCCAAGAGCAAACACAACAACGGGCTGCAGACCATCTAGAATCCGACGACCGATTACAAGTGGTGTCTGACGCGGTGGCACGTTTTCACGGAGCAACTTCCGAATTGCGAAAGCAACGAACAAACACTAGCGTCCTATATGTCGACGTCGTTGGAACTCCCAAATAAATGACGATACATCCTCGTCATTTTGTATCCGTTTTTAGCGGTTGCCTCGTGGAAGTTCCGTTTTCAATAACTAGCTGCATTTTTGCCGCTAACGATTCCGCAACCACTCGCGCACCGGCAACCGACAGATGTGTATCAAACACTAGGTTGTGTGAGAATTCAGCTGACTTATTCAACTCAATCAGCGACGGCGTGGCATCGACAAACTCTATTTGTTTTTGTCGACATTGTAGTTCCAACCATTGCGGCAAGTCAGACGGTTGCCACGGTTGCCTCAAATGCAAAGTCGCGTCAGTATCAACTTCGTATCGCAACGAGTGGAACACACGCCGCTTCGTTGGCATATAGACACACCACAGTTTCAATTCACGTTGTCTACATAAATCCGCTAATTTCTCAATTGCCACGCGGAATTGATCTCCGACGGGCCCCAGCATCTCGGAACCGACAGGTGTGTAATCCAACTTGAATCGAACCGACTCGCTTCCACGGCTTAATGTCGCATTGACGGCGGGACCATAAATTTCCAAACGCGAAGGTGCAAACAGCGCATTTTGGATTGCTCCGGTTAATGATGATTGTGTTTTACGATTGGCAATCAGATCAACATGACCTCTGGCCCCCGTTTCAATCCGCGACAGTCGCTGGGATTCCAAGACCATATCTTGTAGGTCATTCCCTTCAAAAAACACCCAGACAACATGCTTGGTGGATTTAGCGATACCAAAATGCTCCAAGCAAGCGGTTTGATTGAGAATACCCGTATGGGAAATACCTAAGTTTTTTACAGATCGGTCCATTAATGAACCTAATTGGGTCGAGACAAGATCGTCATATTCTAAATTGCCCAGTTCTGTGAACGAGTCACCAATGACAACAATCTCCCAATCTTCTAAGTCTGCGGGATTACGAAACCCAGCTTGATCATATTGCAATGTGATTTCCTGTTCGTTGGGAAACCACTTGGCGTCATACCCGATGCGTTGCATTTGCGCTGTCACGACTTTTCCAGTCCAAGAGGTCGAACCGGGGCGCCGATAATAGGCTTCACCAAACGGAGTGGTAGGGATTCGATAAAACGTCGGGACACTTTCAAGATCACGTGTCGTTTGCGAAAAATCAAAACCGATCAACTGAAATGTAAGTTCGCACAATCCATAGAAAAACAGGAAGGCAATCAGACTAAATAGAGTTTTTCGTCGACGTGTCATGGGATGCGGTGTCTGAATTATTTGGTTATCAACAGCAACTACTATGGCTCTGTGGGCAAGGGTTTCTCCAATGGGATACGACCATCAAGATAACGCCAATTCTTCACAAAGGAAACCAAGTCAGCCATTTGTTGTAACGTAATATTCTTTTCGAGACCTTCGGGCATTAGCGACACACCGCGCGATATTATTTCATCTATTTCTGACCGTGCTACAACTTCCTGTTTACCTTCGGGTTGCCGTAATGTTACCGACGAGGAGGTCTCGGTCGCCAATATTCCATCGAGCACTCGGCCATCGTTGAGGATAATTGAGTAGTGCATATAGTTATTGTCAATCGCTCGATTAGGCTGCAGGATATCCGTCAATATTTGAATAGGTTGTCGTGTACGAGAGTCGGAGATATCCGGCGCAACTTGTATGCCAATCTCACCAATCTTATGACAGGTCGCACAATTTTTTCTGAAAACAATCTCGCCTCGTTTAGGAAAAGCTTCCAGTGTCAGCGCCGCTTGATATTTTGCCAATACAGCTTGGCGATCCGCATTGACTAAACCACCCTGGATGGCGGTCGCCCGAGAGGCGATCGTATTATCACTGTGTTTAAGCATTCTATTCATACGAATTGAATCGATCTCATTTGCCGAAATGTCTTTGGCTTCAAGGGCATCTAACAACAACCGAGTTGTTGTTGGTTGTCGTAAAACCGCATCGAGACATGCGCGCTTCACCGCTGGGCGCATTGCGGGAAACTGATCCAACACTTGTTCCCAGGGGACGGCCGAACCTGATGATTGTAAGCTTTGCAAAACGGCAACGTGAAATTCCGAGCGGATTGGAGCTGCTAATAAGTCCATCAACACATCGATTTTTCCAGCATGCCCTAATAATTTAATCCCCGCCAACCGATCTGCTGCCGGTAACACTTCATTGCCCGCCCATTGCTTAGCAAATTCCCAAAGCACATCGATTTGAACCTGTTGTTCAGCATTCGCTGATGCTTGCAGTGCCGATATATTCACACTACGACTGCGACTGCCATCAAGCGTACCCAGTAAACTTGCCGTTATGCCTGGGTTGCGAACACCGAGATCGTGATATCGTTGCGGTGCCTCGGACCACCATTTCACAATCCACTTCAACCACGTTTGACGAGCGTTAGCTTCTTTGGAGAGATAACGAGCAGCAGCATAGTGAATCCGATAGATATTCTCCGTTTTCGCCGGCGACGTCGATTTCAAAACTCCGTCCTGACCTCGAATCCAGAACTGCTGTACCAATTGTGGCAGATCGTCGCCGACTACCATTAACATCGCTTGCGTCAACCATTTGTCTTCAATAGAGCGTGAAAATACGTGTAGCCACAGCTGAAAATCTGCAGGGTCAATTCTATCTCCAAACGACAATAATGCCTGAAACTGTACTGCCTGATTTGAATCAACTAACATTTTTTTCGCCATCAGTTCGCCATTAGGACAATCATCCCAATGCTTCTCCAACAACACAGCGGCTTGCTTTCGAACCGCTGGTGATGAGTCACTAACAGCCGCTTCAATATGCTTGGGCTGCAGCAGCCCCAAACCTTCTAGAACCCAGAGCGCTCGTTGGCGACCTTCCCAGTGAATTGAGTGAATAAAAATTCGCGATAATAGTGATTCGGCATCTTCAGGACGTCGTTCAAGCAATAGCCGGGCGGCTGTTTCGCGGTGCCATGAATTCGGATGTTCCAGCAAAAGCACTAAATCTTCTGTATCTGAATTTGCAATATTCCAATTCCATCTAGCGTCGAGTCGCTTGCCTTTCGATTTCAATCGGTAGATACGACCTTTATCATCGCCATAGCGCGTATCCTTACGAGTTTTCAACTCGGAGGGAACCCAATTCGGATGTTCAATCACAGCTCGATGCATATCGACAATATATAGACACCCGTCAGGACCCGTGCGGAGATTCACCGCTCGAAACCAAGAATCTCGAGAGGCCAAGAACTCCCGCTGTTCGCTGTCTGAATACATCGGTAAATAGGTCAGCGCAGCACGTGATTCTGAAATCCGTTCTGCATGCACCAAATTACCCGTTGGATCACATGTTAACGCAATTCCCTTCATCCCCGTTAAGGAATGACCACGATAAATCAAAACACCACAGGCAGCGGTAAACTGGCCCTCATGCAAATTCGACGTTGTCCAAAAATTAGTCAGCGGGAATATCTTGGAATCAGCGCCCGCTCGGGCTGCGTCTTGTTTAACATCCGCCACCGCAACACCCGAATATTTTTTGACATACTTATTGGCAATCATGATTTGCATCAATGGATTTCGATTACTACACACGAACCGGTTCCCCTGATCGTCAAACGTCAAACCAAATTGTCCAGCTCCCGAAACCGCTTCATACTTCGCCGTAATGGGGTCAAACTTGAAATCCATACCACTTATATTCACGGTCTTACTATCTTTATCTCGAGGGTTTTTAACAACGCCTCCCCGCAAACCATTGGCAACGTACACATGGTTATCCAATCCTAGCCGCGGGTGATTTGCCCGGAGTTGTGTGTTGTCTTCAGAGAAACCGACGTACCAATCTTCAATCAAGTCCGCTTGATGGTCCCCGTCGGTGTCCTTCATATATGCCACTCGACCAGCCATCGTGACAATTACGCCTTGCTTCCAAGGTTGCAAACCGGTGACAAAATGTAAATCATCGGCAAATAATCGAGAGGTTTCAAACTCGCCGTCATTATCAAGGTCTTCTAGAACACGAATACTCGACTTTCCCTTACCTTCGGGATAGTCACCCATTTGAGCGACCCACATCCGCCCAAATTCGTCGAAGCGAATCGCAATCGGATCGATGACTTGCGGCTCACTAGCAACCAATTCCAACTCAGTATCAGTGGGAATTTGAATATGGTTTACCGAATCCGCAGCAGCCGCCGACGCAACTTCGGCTGTGGGCGACTCGCTCGGCTCATCAGCAAAAGCCACCACAGCGGTGCATAATAATAGGTTACAACTTATCGTCCCGATTTTCGTTTTTATCATTAACCAACTCTACCTAGAAAATACTGACAAAACCAATCTCTTCCTCTTATGATAATCTGCCCACGCCGATAATAGTGATGCGACAGAGATTTTTCTACGACACATTACTCGCCACAATCCACTAATCCCACCGACACTATGAGTTTACCTCCCGCTAAAACCAATGTCTTGCTTTCCGACCACCAGCGCCCGCTGACTTGGTTGACAGTTATTGCAGTGGTAAGTACGGCAGCGTTGTGGGGTGGCAACCCAGTCGCTGCGAAATACACTCTGTGGTCAGATTACACAAATTATGGACTGCCGCCGATTACGGTAAGTGGCATACGATTCCTACTAGCAACATTATTTATGCTCATCTGGTGTCAATTTGAGAAATCACCGTGGAAGATCACACGTCAACAGCTTCCCATATGTCTGATCGCAGGCACATTACTCGCCGCGCAAATCGGTACTTTTACCATCGGCGTACAACTTTCTAATTCCACTCACACCACCATCCTAATTAATACATTTATTATTTGGATTTTCGGCTATGAACATTTCATCAGTCGGACCCAACGTATGACCAAACTCCAAGTCGTCGGGTGCATGCTTGCCGCAGCGAGTGCCTTGGTCACTTTATTACTTAAGTCCAGTGCCGATACAACAGACCAAGACACGAGTGACTTGCCTGGCTTATTAGGGGATGTCATCATAGTCATAAGTGGAGCTTTACTAGCTGCTAAGATATTATTTATCAAAGCAAATCTTAAGAGGGTTCGATCCGGCACACTCATGCTATGGCACGATTTAATTGCCGTTTTCTGGTTCGTCATGATCGCTGCCTACTTCGAACGTGATCGCATATTCCTCGACCAAGTCAACCAGCAGGTTGTGTGGGGTCTGATCTATCAAGGCGTCATTGTCGGCGGGCTGTGCTTTGCAATCCAAACATTCCTGCTCAACAAATATTCTGCGTCTCGAATTACCGTGTTCAGTTTTCTAACACCAATCTTTGGAATCGCCGCCGCCGCCACTCTACGCAATGACCCTTTGTCATCGTGGATATTCCTTTCATTAGCACTCGTCGCTGCCGGAATCTATCTGGTAAATCGACCTAAGAATCAATAATTAACCAATCCCACGTTTGTAATGATTCATGGGCGAGTCACCTCCCTAGCGGTAATCCAAGTAAAAAACCGTTACAATAGATCACGTCGTTTAATGCTATTCCTAAATTCCGCTTTGCCTATACATTCACTATGCCTGCCTTTGATTTTACAATTCGTGATACTAGCAGCATTATCTCACCGGGCCTCGTTGTTTTTCCCGAGGTTGTCAAATCAAATCTCGCTGAAATGATTCGTACTGCTGGTGGCGTGACACGATTACGACCGCATTGTAAAACACACAAGATGGCCGAAGTAACCGAAATCCAGATGCAACTTGGCATCACTAGGCACAAATGTGCGACCTTTGCCGAAGCGGAAATGCTCGCCACAGCAGGCGTTACAGACATCCTGTTAGCTTACAACCTCGTCGGCCCCAACATCCAACGAGCCGTACAGTTTCGATCATCCTATCCCGACGTAACATTCATCGTAACTGCAGATCATTCTTCACCCGTCCAACAGTTATCTGCAGCAATGACGGCGGCACAGTGCACGATCGACGTCTTACTTGATATTGATTCAGGGCAACATCGAACCGGTATCGCCACTGGAGACGCGGCGATTGAACTCTATCAACAGATTGCTGAGAGCAGCGGACTCAACGCCGCGGGTTTTCACTTATACGATGGGCAGAATCACCAAACCGACCTAGCGCTTCGGACAACCGCCGTAGAGCAGTGTTGGCAGATCGCAACGGACTTGCGTGACCAACTTTCAACCAACGGTTTATCAGTGCCTCGCATTGTCGCTGGTGGTACTGGCAGTTTCCCAGCCTATGCCGCTATTGATGATCCGGCACTTGAACTAAGTCCTGGCACTAATACTTTCTTTGACAACAACTACGGCAACATGTTTCCAGATTTAAACTATACCCCCGCAGCTCGAATCTTAACTCGCGTCATCAGCCTGCCGACCGCCGATTCGATAACGGTCGATTTAGGTTACAAAGCATGTGCGTCAGATCCACCACTAGAAAAACGACTCATCTTTCCTGACCTGCCCGACGCAATACCCACTCTACAAAACGAAGAGCACTTAGTTTTACAAACTTCAGCAGCGGGGCGATTCTCACCTGGCGATGAACTGTTAGCGATTCCAGGGCATATCTGTCCAACGAGCGCGTTGCATCGAGCAGCATTTATCGTGGAAGATCAAGAAGTCGTGGGCACTTGGAATATTGCCTCACGTGACCGTTGGCTCACGATTTAGATGGTGCAAACTCATTCGCGTTAATTCGCAACTGCGTTAATTCGCGGCCCTATTTAGCATCGTCGTCAGTATTGATATCTGGTCGATCGCTGTTGAGGTCATTGAGCAAGCCGTCATAAGACCTCATGCATTTTTCCACGGTCTGCCGTAAGCGTTCCACGCCTTCCGCGTTGCCCTGCTGGTTCTCCATGATTGGTTTCATCCAATCGTTCATCAGATGGAATTGGTTTTCTAGTACCGCCAGAATCGACTTTGGAACCTTATGCATTACCGCCACGCGTTGCACGCCGTCAGCGGGGTCGACTGCAATCGTTCCCGTCGTATAATTCCGCAGTTCCTCGGCTAAAGTCAACAGGGCGTCATTAGTTTGTTCGCTGTTGGAATCTCCCGTTTGCACGACCGCCGACGCAGTCTTTTCGGCAAGTCCGGCGACCCCGTGGTCGATCGTCTGACGAATGCCATCTAGGCCATCTGAGAACCCTTGCAATTGCAGAATAATCTGCCCCGCTTGGTCATCAGCGCCGACGCCACGCATCTTTACGTTTTGTAAAAAGGCCTTGCAGATATCGGCCCAGCGTTGGTCATCTTGTTCCGTAGCCCAGCCACACATGACGCGCAATTTTAACATATTAGCTTCAGCATCGGAGGTCAGCGTTTGCGAGTCGTTTTCATAGTTGCTCAGAATCAATGTTTCCAATTCTTCAGCGTTCATGATCGCCAACACCTTTTCGGCAATGCGATTCATATTTCGATATGAGCCTTGTAACTTAAAGATCGGCTCGGTTCGATAGTCATCGTCCTGAGCGGCACTGCGAATATATTCTCGGTTAACATCAAGCACAACATCCCGAACTCGCAG
>CAWVZW010000025.1:0-41727 GCA_963934735.1 uncultured Planctomycetaceae bacterium | reverse complement strand
AGATACCATATCAAATAAATCATAGGTCGCATAACCCTAGACCCAATGGCTCTGGGTATCTTACAATACGCTAATTAGATAAAGTAATAGTACGCTGCAGCGAAACGATAATATTTAAATCGAAATTAACAGCGCATCACACTGATTGTCAGAAAAAGAAAGCCGGTCAAATGAAATCATTTACTCACCGCTCAACTTTCCATCTCGCTCTACTCATCGGTGCACTTGCCTGCTTAACCACCACCGGCTGCGGCGATTCGACACCCGATACCAGTGACAAAACCGGTTCCGGTGACACCACCGCTAAAACTTCCACCGACAGCGGTGATACTAGTGAGACCGCATTAAATACCAGTACCGACGAACCGATCGAATTTGAATTTGCTGATCTCGTTAAGCCTTTTGACCCTCCGACACTCGACGAAATCATTTCCGGAAACGAATGGATCGACAAGCCAGTTTTGGATGCCGTCGAGTTGATGCGAGAGCGTCAAGCCGGCGAACAACAACCCGCAACACCGACTGAAGTGCTCGCTCTTAGTAACAACTCGGTTGCTAACAACAATAAAATCATTTCCGCAATGGGGCGGCTTGCCCAAGAAGGTGAAGTTAATTTTTCGGCCGAATGGAACCGGCATACCGCTGGCGATATTAAGAGCACCAACCCACTCATGATCAGTTCGACAGCGGAGTTCGATGTCGCTGGACTGACTAATATGGGGCTGTTTGGCTTCGATTGGAATTTTGTCCCGTTTGCCTCTTCAGATGCTGTTGTCTCATGGCAAACATCTGCGGATGGCCTCTACGACAAAGTTGTGATGCGAGACGATCTGCGTTGGTCCGACGAAACGCTAATTACAGCACACGACGTCGCTTATTCATATCAGGTAATCATGACTTCCAGCGTACCGATTCCAGCAGTTCGTTCTGGCACAGATCAACTAAAATACGTCCATGCCTATGATGATCACACGGTTATTTTTTTCCACAACGAGTCGCTTGCTACAAATGTGTGGAATATCAATTTTCCGATAATTCCTAAACATGTCTACGAAAACACCGTGCCTGAAGACCCCACGATGGCCAAAAGTGAAGCCCACGTGGCCCTCGACGAAAACCCCATCACTGGCGGTGCTTATCAAATAACAAAACGCGCGCGGGGACAAGAAATCGTGCTCAAGCGTCGTGAATCCTATTACTTCGTTGATGGCAAAGAAGTTCGTCGAAAGCCTAACTTCGAGACGATTCGTTTCCATATTGTCGAAAACTCCAGCACTGCCCTGTTGGCGCTAAAAAAAGGAGACATTGAAGAAATGCAATTGTCACCGGAGCAATGGCAATCGCAAACCAGTGGAGAAGAATTCTACAAAAACAATACTAAGTCTTACGCTTTAGAATGGGTCTATTACTATTTCGGCTGGAACAATCGATCGCCTTTCTTCCGGGATGCTCGAGTGCGTAAGGCGATGAGCTATGCATTTAATCACCAAGAACTGCTTGACCGTCATCGCTTTGGCCTCGATGAAGCAGCCCAAGGGATTTTCCATAAAACATCTCGTTGGGCACCAACCACACTGCCGACGCCGTACAAGCAAGATCTTGATAAAGCCGAAGATCTGTTGCTCGAAGCGGGCTGGGAAGATAGCGATGGTAACGGAGTATTAGATAATATTGTTGAACTTGATAACGATTTCGATGGCAAGATTGATGGTAAACAACGAAAGCAATTTGAATTTACTATTTTGACGAGTAATAAACAGGAGCGTATCGATATTTGTACGCTGTTGCAGGAGAATTTAGATCAGATCGGGATTCGATGTAACGTCAAGCCTGTTGAATTTACGACGTTGCAGCAGTTATCTCGGGAGCATAAGTTCGATGCCATTTTTGCCGGTTGGGGAACGGGCGCTGATCCAGACACTTCCGAAAATTTATGGACAACCAAGGCTATTGACGCGGGTCGTAACTATGGATGTTACTCCAGTAAGATCGTCGACCAGCTTTTTGAAGATGGCAAGCGAGAACTCGACCCTGAAAAAAGAGCGGCTATTTATCAAAAAATCCACCTACAATTGTGGGATGACCAGCCCTACACATGGCTCTATTTCCGTAATGCCTATTATGGATTTAACAAGTCGCTACGGGGATACAATTACAGTGCTCGCGGCCCCTATAATTATGGCCCAGGTGAGTCTACCATTTTTAAACCAGCCGGAATGCAGTAAATTCCTTCTCAACAGTTCCACTTGTGCCTAATTTCACGTATCACTTGCACAAACTAATCCAAGTTCAACAAGGCAATTCATGGCTGGCTATTTAATCCGCCGCATCCTATTGGGATGGCTCACGCTGTTGCTAATCACGATGGTCGTCTTTGCATTGGTCCGCTTCATGCCAGGCAGCCCGCTGGATACCGATCCAGCCATGATGAATCCGGATAAGATGCCCAGCGCCGAAGATTTAGAACGCATCAAAAAGGCGTATGGGCTCGATAAGCCTGTCCACGAAGCTTATTGGGACTGGCTCAAAGGTCTTGCCAGTGGGGACTTGGGCATTAGTTTTAATGAGAAAAAACCTGTCGCTGACGTCATTGGAAGTCGTGTGTGGGCGACATTGCTACTTACCGTGCCATCTTTGGTAATCGCATACCTCCTTGCCATACCTATTGGCCTGTGGTCCACCGTTCGCAGTGGCAAGCTCGATGAACGCATTGCTGGCGTTAGTTTATATATGCTATACGCTATTCCATCGTTTATTGCGGCACTGTTTTTACAGTTGCTATTTGCCGTCAAGCTCAGTGACACTGTGTGGGAATTACCGCTGATGGGAATGCACCATTCCGATTACGCCGAAATGGGATTAATAGATCAAACTTGGGATTTATTGCAGCACATGTTGCTACCGGTGATCTGTTTTACATATGTCAGCTTAGCTTATTACAGTCGTTTCATTAAAGCCAATATGGAAGAAGTGATCCGCCAAGATTATATTCGCACAGCTCGCGCCAAGGGCTTGGGGCAAATGCGTATCATTTTGCATCACGCCTTTAGAAACACGCTAATCCCATTCGTGACCCTGCTCGGATTGTCACTGCCGTCATTACTTGGAGGCGCGATTATTCTGGAACAAGTGTTCAACTGGCCCGGTATGGGTCAACTTTATTTCCGCAGTATTGGAACGCGAGACTATCCCGTCATCATGGGACTCACACTCTCCCTTTCTGTACTTACACTGTTAGGACAACTCTTTGCCGACATTCTATACGCGTTTGTCGATCCACGGATTACATATAAGTAACAAAACAAACTGGCTTCCTTTATGACTGACAACAATCAACAACCTGCCGCCACCAAGGAAAAGCGGTCACCCGGATTTTGGGTTCTAGCTTGGCGGCGTTTCCGACGCCGCAAGCTTTCAATGCTAGCGCTGGCAGTAGTTATGTGTCTATCGGCAATCGCGGTGTTCTCACCAATGATCGCGGGAACTAAGCCCGTCGTCTGCAAGTACAAAGGAAATATCTATTTTCCCTGTCTCGCCTACTTCAATGCCGATTGGGAAAACCCGATCTTTCACAAGGATCGATTTCGTAAACGGTATCCAGAAAATCTGCGTAAAAAAGACCCCGAAAGCTGGGCAATTTGGCCAATAGTTTTTCAAGATCCTTTTCGTCCTGTACGAGACGGCGAGTGGCAAGACCAGGATGCTGCTGGGCAATGGGTGGATCGTCCGGGAAACCCATATCATGGTGGTCTTCCCTCAGAGCTAAACCTCTTTGGTACCTATAAACGAGGTGTCGATGTATTTGCCAGCATGGTGCATGGCACCCGCATTGCGCTGCTCGTCGGATTTGTGTCCACGGGAATCGCGGCCTTCATCGGAATCACGCTCGGTGCTATTGCTGGTTACATGGGCGGCGCCATAGACATGGTAATCAGTCGCATCATTGAGCTAGTTATGTGTATCCCGGGCATTGTACTAATCCTGGCGCTCATAGCCTTCATCGATAAAGCCAATATTTGGATTATGATGGCAATCTTAGGCTTAACCAGTTGGACCGGAATGGCTCGGCTCACGCGAGCGGAGTTTTTGAAGTTGAAGCAATCGGAGTTTGTCGCCGCGGCACAGAGTATCGGTGCCGGCCCATTGCGAATCATGTTTCGACATATATTGCCTAATGCACTAGCTCCAGTAATGGTGCCTATCGTATTTGGTATCGCCGCTGCTATTAAAGTCGAAGCGGGCCTCAGCTTGCTCGGTTTCGGTGCACC
This sequence comes from uncultured Planctomycetaceae bacterium, assembly GCA_963934735.1. Classification (GTDB taxonomy): domain Bacteria; phylum Planctomycetota; class Planctomycetia; order Pirellulales; family Pirellulaceae; genus UBA721. The sequence continues at coordinate 37,459 of CAWVZW010000025.1, read as the reverse complement.
GCCTCCAAATCCCAGTTGGGGAACCGTCCTTAATGCGGGCACCTCAAACTACACCGAATGGTGGCAAATCGTTTTTCCTGGCATCGCCATCTTCATTACCATTTTAGCCTACAACCTCATCGGCGAAGGGGTCCAGGAAGCCACGGACCCGCGGCTAGCTGACCCTAAAGATTAACTCAGAACTCCACCTAAGATCAAATAGCATGACCGGCATTATTGAAATCCAAAACCTGCGTACCTATTTCAATACCGACGACGGTGTTGTCAAGGCCGTAGATGATTTGTCTTTGACGATCATGCCAGGACATACACTGGGGGTAGTTGGTGAATCGGGTTCTGGAAAATCCGTAACATCACTGACCATCATGAAGTTGCTCGCAGCGACTGCGGAAATCAATTCCGGCAGCGTAATGTTTTTAGGTCAAGACCTTGTGCACATGAGTGAAAAGCAGATGCGTAAGCTACGGGGCAGCGAAATCAGCATGATTTTCCAAGAACCCATGTCTTCGCTCAATCCTGTACACAAGGTTGGTCATCAAGTGATGGAAGCCATTTTGGAACATCAAGATGTCACTAAACAGGAAGCCCAAACGCGGACCATCGAGTTGTTTGACGAAGTCGGAATTCCTGATCCGGCGGAGCGACTTCATTATTATCCACACCAAATGTCGGGTGGACAGAAACAGCGAGTCATGATCGCCATGGCTTTGTCTTGCAATCCGAAACTACTGATTGCGGATGAGCCAACCACCGCCTTAGATGTGACGGTTCAGAAGCAGATTTTAGATCTCATCCGTGAATTGCGCGATGAGCGACAAATGGCCGTGTTATTCATCACCCATGACCTAGGCGTCATCGCCGAAATCGCGGACGACGTGATGGTCATGTACCGCGGCAGGGTCGTCGAACAAGGCGATGTTCTTGACATCTATGAAAACCCGCAACATCCATATACACAAGGACTGCTAAACTGTCGTCCTCGGCTTGATACTATTTATAAAAGGCTACCAACCGTATCCGACTTTATGGACACCACGATCGGGGATGATGGCGAAATGACCATCACCGCCAAAGAAATGACTGCCCAGCGGAAGCAGTTCTTCATTGAAACAGGTCGGGGGCGATTGCTTCACAAACATTCGGAATTAGAAGCGTTGGGATATACCGCTGATTCATCGTTGTTTACCAAAGACGCTACGTGCATCAGTGAATCTGAAACTCCGCTTTTAAGTGTCCGCGACCTTAAAGTCCATTTTCCAGTTCGGCAAGGATTATTGCAACGAGTTGTTGGTCATGTTAAGGCGGTGGACGGCATCAGCTTTGATATCTACCGCGGGCAAACCCTAGGCTTAGTCGGCGAATCTGGTTGTGGCAAGACGACCGCTGGTCGCGCAATTCTGCAACTACAAAATTCCTCTGGTAAAGTCGTGTTTGATGGTTCCGTTGTTTCGTCCTTTAGTCGCCGTGCAATGCGACCAGTGCGGCAAGAAATGCAAATTATCTTCCAAGACCCCTTTGGGTCAATGAATCCTCGTATGACGATTCAAGCGGCGCTTATCGAACCAATGAAAATACAGGGTCTTGGAAGTTCTCGTAAGGACCGTATCGATAAAGCAGCAGCTCTACTCGAGGAAGTCGGAATGTTGCCAGCACACCTGAGACGATATCCGCACGAATTCTCCGGTGGACAGCGACAGCGAATCTGTATTGCCCGCTCACTTGCCGTTGAGCCGCAGTTCATCATCTGTGACGAATCCGTGTCAGCACTCGATGTATCCGTACAAGCTCAAGTGCTCAATCTGTTAAACGACCTGCAAGAACGCCGTGGCCTAACCTATATCTTTATCAGTCATGATTTGTCGGTCGTGAAGTTCATGGCCGATATGATGGCCGTCATGAAGGATGGGAAAATCGTTGAATTCGGACCATCCGAGGCAATTTACCGCAACCCACGAGAAGAATATACCCGCACGTTAATTGAAGCAACGCCGTGTGATGATATAGAAAACATCCGCAGACTAGTGGAACAACGAAATAAACAGCGTAGCGATACGGTATAATTCCGCCGCACCGATTTATATCTTAGTTCAATAAGTATAATTCACCGCTATCGACACGCCGCCATTGAGACATCAGACGCTCGGCCATCGATATTGCTTGGTTGGCTGGGTGCGTACAATAGTCGACCCAGGACTCGGGAATATCGACGCGGAATTTATCAACACACGACAAGATGGACGTCGAGCAAACGCCATTGAATTCTCGTAAAGTTTCGTTGCCCTCTAAACAAGGTTCGACGTGCCGGGCAAATATTTGCTTGAGCGCTAGGTTCGTGAATTTGCGAGCAGCCAGGCCTTGACCGCTTGCAAGTTGCCAGCGAACATCGCTGCCATGTTCTTCGATCCGGTCGCGACTGTATCCATACAGACCAGTGCCTGGGATGTCCGTCATATATCCTAAAAGCAAATCTGTCCAACGTTCACAACGCCGAGTCAGCTCACGAATTTTATAACGGTGTGTGGATCGCGTTATCAAATCGCTCAATTTTTGTTTCAAGGCTGCATGGTCCGTCTGGATACTCTTGAAAACACAAAACGTTGTATCGTTTGCTGGCTCAAACGTTTCATTGGTTTGATACCAACCATCAACCGTTGCCGTCCACACTCTCGTTAATATTTCCGACAACATGACGCTGCGTAATAAATCAAATTGCTGAGAATGACCTGCTGATTCTGCTTGCGCCAGCCACCAGTTAAGCCGCCGTTTATGGGCTATATGGAATTGGCCTGCTTGGACCATTGTGAAATGATGCAAACTCGGAAGGATTTCTTGACTCGACAACGCTAGCCAACCAGCTAGGCGAACTTGTTGAAAGGTATACACAGTGGGCTCGTTGATAATAAATTTGGATAATAATTAATGGACATTAAATGTCACACGCAATTATTCGCCGTAAACATCAACAATGGGGGGAAAATCGGGAAATCTTTACCTCATTCCCAGTCGTGGTCCGCAAGCACTAGGCCGTCTGGATGCTCTGTTTTCCACGTATTCCAACTAACCAATTCAAACGCGTAATCTTGCAACGGAATCGATTTGTCCTCCTGAAAAAACATTTTGCCGTTTACTAGAATTAGGAATTTATCTTCATCAAGACCCTCTTGAGTGACGTCCAAGCGATCCTCGCCAACATCACCAGTAAAAACTCGCACACATTCTGATTCGTTACAATACGTCACCGCTATGGGGATATCCTCTAGTATTTCACTGGCGACGTGTAAGCCGACATCGGATAGGCGGCGTTTGGGATATGCATAATGTACTCCGTTGATTTCCAACGCAATAACGATATCCTCATCGTCCAATTCGCTATCACTCGCTGCTTCAAACGTCCGGTCAACCGTAGCCATACTTCCTGGCGTACTTAATTGAATTCCAGCTGTCGGATCAGGCGGGAGATTGGCGTATCGACTTCGACTAAGATTCAGATCCTGATAGGTCAAATATCCCCAAGCAAATGCTGTTGCCAACACCAACAAACACAGAGCTTGCAAAATGTATTTTTTGACATGCGCCATCGTGGGGAAATCTCTCGGAAAAACAATCGCAATCACATCTACTTTCGTGTATGTAGATGAAGTGTGCGATTATTGTATCGGGGTAATTATTACCAACAACCCCCCCCCAAAGGCTACGCGTTTTCAATCTCAGCCACAGATTGATACAACAACTAACAATAACTACTAATGAAACTAGGAAAGAATCCATACAATACGGGTCGATGTTAAGTAGAATACAATAATGCAGCAATTTTCATACAAAACCCTTGCCGGCGGACCTCCCAATGCGGTCTACGGAGTCGATATTTCGCCGGATGGATCTCTGATCGCAGCCGGCAGTCTCAACCGTGCAGTCTATGTATGGAATACGGACACTTGGGCTGTGAAGGTATTTCAAGCTATCCATGCGGATGGCATCTCCTGTGTAAAGTTCTCTCGCGACGGCAACAACATACTAACGACGAGTTTGGACAAGACCGTTAAAATTTTAAACTCCAGCAGCGGCTCCGTGGAATCAACCTTATCCGGACACAGCTTAGCGGTATTATGTGGCGTCTATGCCGGCCCTGTGGGTGAACGTATTGTCACAGCGGGTTTTGACAATACCGTCCGCATTTGGACAGCATCCGGTCAGGTCCGACAAATGGGTGGTCTCACCCCCTACACCTACGGCGTGGATGTTAGCTCCGATGGAAACTGGATCACTGCTGGCAGCTTATCAAGCCAAGTCATCACTTGGAATCAAGATGGTACGCAAATCCATGCGGAAACGGAGCATGAAGAAGGGGTCTACAGCGTGGCCTACTCAAAATCCGATAACAACCAATTTGCAACGGGTGGCGGCAAAGGCATGATCGCCGTTTGGGATCGTGAAAAGGGAGAAGTAACTGGTCGCTTGCGTGGACATCGAGGAAATATTCGGAGTTTAGCATATTCACATGACGGTCAACGACTTGCCAGTGGCGGCACCGACGGAGTCATCAATCTGTGGGATCTCGAAACATATCGCAAAATCACATCACTCAAAGGTCATCGCAATACCGTCTATTCACTCGCATTTTCCCATAACGGTAATTTGCTAGTGTCTGGCTCATTTGACCGCCGCGTAAATGTCTGGACATTAAAGTAACCTAGCAACAACCACCGATAAACCAGTAATCTCTTTTAATATTCATACACCTCAATTAATACCCCGCAGTTCTAACCTGTAAGATACAATTATAGAAATGTCCCACTCAATACCACAACACGCTCACGTTAATCGCCGGCATGCTCTGCAGGCCGGAGCCGTCGGATTACTGGGGTTGGGCATGAACCATATATCCGCTTTACAGGCAGCACCAATTCAAAGTCTATCGGGCCTAACGGGAAACAAGGCCAAAAAGATCATCTATATTTTTCTCTCTGGTGGTCTGGCTCAACAAGACAGCTTCGATTTGAAACCCGAAGCCCCCGACGATATTCGCGGTGACTTCAAGCCAATTTCGACCGCAACACCAGGTTTGCAAATTTGTGAGCACTTGCCGTTGTTGGCCCAGCGCAGTGAAAAATGGGCTGTTCTCCGGTCCTTGACTCATACCTCTAACGAACATTCGGCCGGTCATCATATTATGCTAACGGGGCACAGCAAATTACCTGTCGGCTTCAGCGGATCCGCACCACGCCCAACCGATAATCCCGCAATTGCTGCCATTGCCAACGCGTTAACAACCGGACGTAACAACTTACCGCCTGTCGCCGTATTGCCTGAGCGACTCATACATAACTCTGGACGAGTCATTCCTGGGCAGTTTGCTGGGATGATGGGCGAAGACGCCAATCCTTGGTTTATCGAAGGAGCATCATTCCATAAAACGTCGTATGGTGCCTTTCCTAAATATGCATTCGACCACCAAGATCGTGGTACGGATCTAGTACGGACTTTTCAAGCTCCAAACCTCGAGTTACCACACGGACTCGCTGAAGGTCGATTTGTGGATAGACTTAAGCTTGTCCAATCTGTCACCGACCAAAAACGCCGGCTTGACAAATCTTCTCAAACGGAACTCTTTGATCAATACCGCCAACAAGCGATTTCACTGCTGACAGACAAGACCGTCCAACATGCACTGGACGTCACCAATGCGGACGAAAAGATTCAGGAGAGCTACGGGAAGAATTGTTTTGGCTGGTCGCTGCTGATGGCTCGACGACTGGTTGCCGCTGGCGTCAACATGGTTCAAGTCAACTTAGGCAATGACGAAGCATGGGACACTCACGGAAACGCATTCCCGCACCTAAAAGACAACTTGTTCCCGCCAACAGACCAAGCAGTTAGTGCGCTATTGGACGATCTCGATGCTGCTGGGGAACTGGACGAAACACTAATCGTCATGGCTGGTGAGTTTGGTCGTACTCCAAAAATCACATTACTGCCAAGTCATTATAAGCTGCCAGGGCGTGATCATCATGGGGCCCTGCAAAGCGTTTGGTTTGCCGGTGGTGGCGTACGCGGCGGTCAAGCGATTGGCAAGTCCGACAAACATGGTGGCTTTCCCACGGACCTACCCAAAACACCTGAGCATCTTGCGGCCACTATTTACGATGCCCTTGGTTTACCCGCGACAGCCGCTTGGGTTGACGGCGAAGATCGCCCGCATTTGATTTACCACGGGGAACCCATCGGCGAATTATTCTAAGTCACACGCGCCGTCGTTACAAAAACCCTTTTTCCCAGGGTCCAGTAATTGCGGCGGTAAAGCCAGGCGATTGGATATTAGCGAAAAGCCACTGCCCGTCTGGGCTGAAATTCACACCCGCCCATTCTGAGCCACGGAAGTCACCTTTTTTACCCATGGTGCGCTCGTTGATAATCACATTATTGAAGCCCAGCGGAAAAATATCTCCCTCTGGACTGAGCATCTGCAGTCGTGGATAGAATCTTTCAATCCCCGCATCCGTCTTCACTGTCGTAGTACCGCAATCTTCACAGACAAGAATACCTCCGCGGGGGCTAATCGCTAGATTATCCGGCATGTTCAGTACTAATTTATCCGGTGACTCAAACACCAATCGCAACGTATTCTTACTTGGAATATATTCCCATATTTGCCCAGCACTTGCATTTCCGCCGCTCGTGGAATCAAAAAAGATCGAGCCTTGATAATGCCAAATACCTTCGAGCCGAGCAAAATTTGTCCCGCCTAGCTTGCGGCCTTGCGAATAAACACCAAGAGCGTTCGTGGTGCCTTCAACATGAGGAATTGTAGGATCATCAATCGTGACCCACTCTATGTTTTCAAATACGGCACCAGGTTTGACGTTTTTGGCTAGATCAAGCTGTCCAGGAACTTTCATCATTTGTAGAGTTCCGCCGTCTATCAACTTACCTTTGGTTTTAGGTAAAAACCGATATAACCCAGAGGTTGATCTATCTTCGGTTTCGTAGACAATCGAAGTCGCCGGATCAACAGCGACGGCTTCATGCACAAAACGGCCCATGTCCTTCAGAGGCGCAGGTGATCCGTTGCCATCAGCAGGAACCTCAAATATCCAACCGTGCGTCTCCTCGTATTTCGGGTCTGATTCTTCTTCAGGGCCATACAGCGTTTCTTCACAAGTCAACCAACTTCCCCACGGAGTTACACCGCCTGCACAATTTCGTACGGTACCGGACAGGCTTGCTTGGCTCGTCAAAAACTTACCCGCATTACAATCAAAAGTGAAGTTACTTGTACCGCCGCCTGCATTAGCATCGTAGGTATTCGCCGCTTTAGCGTAGGAGGGTTTTAAGCCATTGATTTCATGATTTCGGCAGAGTGTAACAATACCCTTGTTCTGAGCAATTACCCCCATGCCATCATGAGCGCCTGGCGTTTTACGGCCATCACTCATCGTCTCACCCGCCCAATTGCCTGTTACGTATTTGAACCCCTCCGGTAAGCTCAACAATTCCAAGCCCGTGTTCATGTCTTTCGTCGGTTTAAGCGGACCATAGGGACTCTTTTTACCCGACTTATCCACGTTGGATGCTTGTAGGTAATTAAAATTGCTAAGTGTATCGGCAACCAAAAATGCCCCAACCGCGCTCGAAGAAAGGCTCAGAAAATCACGGCGGGAACTTGTTTGTGGCTTGTTAGTCATCGTATCTATTCTAGGAAGAAGGGGAAGGCGGGTATTGATGGACATTCATTATAATTCAGCTGCCGGCAATTAACATAACAGGTCAATTGAATACGGAAACATTTTAGATTTCCCAGCCTGGACGGTAGTCTTTTCTTAGCAAGCTGTTGGCGGCATCGTTGTTCGTTATGCTCATGGATTTGGGATCATAGGTGATTGGAGTTCCAGCTCGATAAGCAACATTACCGAGTAAGACGATTTCGGTAAAGGGTCCTGCATATGCAAAATTAGAACCAGTTGCGCTGCCAGTTTTACAGGCGGTAATCCATTGTTCATGATGCCCTGGTGACTTTGGTAAATAGGGTGCCGGTGCTTCCACGCCATCACCAATAAACACTGGTGAAGCACCGTGTGTACACGCGACTTGGCCTTTGTCTCCTATAAACAGTGATCCGTTCATGGGCAGATTTTTAGCGATTTCAGGATCCTGCGGGCGTGCTGTTCCTTCATACCAATAGATGTCGACCGGAGCATATTTACCTCGGCGGCCAAATTCAAATTTTGTAATCATCCATGTTGGTGCGCTATCGGCATTAACATCTGGGCCTTGCGAGGCAACCGTCACTTTACCACCAAGCTTCAACCCCCAAAAACTTGGGTCCATTAAGTGAATGGCCATATCCCCAATCGCTCCACAGCCAAAGTCCCAGAACCCGCGCCACTTAAATGGCATATAAGCGGGATTGTAGGAGCGGGATCGAGCGGGCCCGAGCCATAAGTCCCAACTAATGTTACTTGGTATTTCATGTTTTCCAGTCGGGGCATCAATCCCTTGTGGCCACCATTTGCCGGGGCGGTCCGTAATGATATGTGCCTCGCGAACTTGGCCCAGAGTCTGGGATTCCAAGATTTCGACCAACCTTAAATATCCTGGATGCTCATGGTTTTGTGTTCCCATCTGAGTGGCAACACCTTGCTTCTTCGCTTCGCTTGCAACCATTTGCGCTTCTTCAACACTGTGAGTCAATGGTTTTTCACAATAGACATGCAATCCTGCACGGAGTGCTCGTAACGTTGCAGGCGCATGATGATGGTCTGGTGTGGAAATAACGGCAGCATCTATATCTTTGCGTTCAAGAAGCTTTCGATAGTCCGCGTACTCGACTGCTTTTGGATGTTTGTTTTTTGCTCCCGCTAACCGATCGCTATCAACATCACATATGGCCACAACATTCTGACCGCCCATGGCCGATAGGTTCGCACCGCCTCGGCCTGCCACGCCGATGACACCAACATTGAGTCTCTCGTTAGCGCCAAAAACCGTATTCGGCACAAACAATGGAACCGAAAAAACCGTGGACGCTTTGACAAAGTTACGGCGATTTAAATGTGTTTTGCTAGTTGGGTGCGCCATCGTAGATTCCCTTGGGTAATAAATTAATCACTAGGTATTAGCTTACTATAGAACACTTCGCGATTGTCGTGTGTTCTTAGCCGGTGATATTCAAGCGGATAGTTTGCAACCTATTAATGCGCCGGCTATTTACGGGCGATCCACGTCCAATGGCGATCGCTGCTGGCCTGCACCGTTGCGTCGTCAAATCCTAGCGAGCTAATCAACCCACGTATTTCGGCTAAACTCAACGCCGCCCGTAATGAATCATCAAACATCTGTTGCTGGTGTTCATTTTCCTCGCCGGCATATTGTTGTACCAACGTAACGACTTGTTCATCAGTTGCCGGACGCAGCAGATCACGAAAAAACAACAGCCCTCCAATACGAGCAACTCGAATAGCTTCGGTAAGCGCCATCAGTGGTTCCGGAATATGGTGAATAATGCTATTGGACATCACCGTATCAAACGACTCGGATTCCATCGACAGATCTTTAGAGTCAATCTGCTGTAAAAAAATACGGCCCGTCAGACCTTCGACTTCGATATTGTATCGAGCCAAATCTAGCATATGCGCCGCTAAGTCTATCCCCATCACTCGGCAATCCGGTTCCTGCTGGCACAGCACTACAGGAATTTGCGCGGTACCTGTTCCCAAGTCTAAAATTTCCGTACCGATATCACCTGCCTGTAGCAAATCAGTAACAAAAACTTGGTTAACGCCACTGTGGTCCATACAATCATAGTCATGGGCTTCGGCCACCGTATCCATAACTTCCGGCTCCAACACTCGTTCTAAACTCATCAATCTATTCTTTCTAAGTATTTCAGGGCTTGCCTCAAGGCTGCTTCGAGGCTGTCTGCATGTGATCACCGGTTGTCTATAACCCTCGTGAATATAGTATTACGCCAATATCGTTTTTGCCAACTCTTCCGGAATTTCTTGTACATAGCGGGGGACCGCATATCCCGGTAACTTCGTTCGTAGTTGCTTAATCAACTGCTTGCCCGTTTCAATCGGCACTTCGAAATGTGCTGCACCTGCTACTCGATCCAGCTGATGCAAATAATAGGGCAACACGCTCGCATCGGCCAGCTTGGCAAACAACTCTTCTAGAGCTCCAAGCGAATCATTCACACCTCTCAAAAGCACCGTCTGATTGAGTACTGGAATTCCCGCTTTAACAAGGCGGCCCAGTGACTGCAACACATCTGTTCCAAGTTCGTTGCCATGATTGGCGTGCACCACAAACCAAACGGCCAAACGACTGGAGGCCAAGCGATTCACTAATGCCTCCGTGACGCGGGATGGTATCACAATGGGCAATCGGGTATGAATCCTCAAGCGTTTGAGGTGTGGAACATTTTCCAGCATCGTTATCAATTGTGATAACAGATCATCGGTCAACACCAAGGGGTCGCCACCACTGAGTAGTACTTCGTGGATGCTATCATCGCTGCGCACAGCATCCACTGCTGGTTGCCAGCGGCCATCTTCTGCACCTATTTGTTGAAACGACTGGTAGGGAAAGTGCCGCCGGAAACAATAACGACAATTCACGGCACAAGCACCCGTCACAACCATAAGTGCACGGCCCGCATATTTCTGTAATAACCCCGGCGCGATTCCCGCCCCGGATTCCCCCACCGGGTCGGCGTTAAACTGGGTATGCGGAACCTCTTCTTGGGCTACATTAAGAACCTGCCGCAACAATGGATCAGTTGGATTCCCGCTTTCCATACGGCGGGCAAACCCGAGTGGCACCATCAGTGGAAATTGTTTTGCTGCCAGCGCTGAAATTTCCAACTCACCTAGATCAATATCTAAGAACTTGCATAGCTCGTCTGCTGAACGGAAAGCTGTTTTGATCTCTTGTTGCCATGTCGGAATTTTACTTTCCGATTTCAAGTTAGGCTGGTCACTTCGAGGCAGTTTGGACTGTAATAACGTCGGGGGCATGGTTATAGTATCAATAAGAAGAATGGTATAAAAGAATCCTTGACGACCCTTGATTTTAACAATAAATAGCTCGCGCTGAGGAAGTGAACGACCGTGGCAACCTATAAAACTAACGATTTTCGCAAAGGCTTGCGAGTTGAAATTAACGGCGAGCCTTACATGATGATCGAAATGAATTTCGTAAAACCTGGCAAGGGTAATGCTTTCTATAAATGCAAGCTGCGAAATCTACTGCGCAACACGATATTGGATCGCACCTATAAAGGTGGTGATTCGCTTGAATCTGCTGATGTCGAGGAAGTGGGTTGCCAATATTTGTATAAACAAGGCGATACATTCTTCTTTATGAACAGCGATGATTATGACCAATATGAATTATCTAGCGAGCAAGTAGGTGATTACTGGAAATACTTAACGGAAGGCATGAAATGCCAAACGGTACTTTGGAACGAGAATCCAATTACATTAACTCCACCGAATCACGTCGAGTTAAAGGTCGAATATTGTGAACCCGGTGCCAAAGGCGACACTGCAACAAGTGTTACCAAGCCTGTCACGGTTGAAACTGGAGCTGAGATTCTCTGTCCAGCATTTATTGAAATGGGAAATGTTATCAAAGTCGATACTCGTACCGGCGATTATGTCGAACGCGTGAACCAAAAATAACCTTTGCGTAAAAGCGCATCACCATCAGTATGGCCTACTTGTTAGCCACAAACGGACTCGACCGCGGACAAGCCTATGAGCTTGTACTGGGTGACAACTTCATTGGTCGAGATGCTGATTGTAACGTCCACCTCAACTTACCGTCGGTCAGCCGCAAGCATGTGCGACTTGTCGACGAAGACCCGCATTTCACAATCTCGGATCTCAACAGTGCTAATGGGACGAAGATAAACGGGCACCAACTCACCAATCCAGTATCCCTACAGCCTGGGGATTCGATCATGATTGCTGATCTCGAATTTTCATTTGTGCTGAAGCTGCCAGAGATTTCGGAAAACATTTCCGATTGCAATCGTACAAATCACCAGCCAACCGCAGAGGTCTCTACACTACAGCGCCGCAGTGAACTTTTAGCTCAAGTCCGCGCGTTCTTTTGCGACCACGGATTTGATGAAGTCGAAACACCCCTACTTTCAATAGACACCGTTGTCGACCGCCATTTGTTTCCGATTCCGGTAGTCATTCACGATGAAACGTTTTGGTTACAAACTTCGCCAGAGTTTCACATGAAGCGGTTGCTGGCAAATGGCATGAAAGCCATTTACCAAATCACGCGAGCATTTCGCAACGATGAAAAAGGACCATATCACAATCTGGAATTTACGATGCTCGAATGGTATAGAACATCGTGGTCAACCGATGATGCCATCACATTCTTGGGGTCCCTAGTAAGTACCATTTTATCCACCGAGGCGCACCAAACGATTTCCTATCAACAGGCATTCATGGCGGCCATAGAAATTGATCCGCTCGAAGATTCTGCGGCGAAATTGTTGCAACGCATTGCTAGTTTAGATTTTCAACCGCCGGAAAACTGGCGTAATATGGATCGTGATGGCTGGCTTGATTTGTTGTTCACCGAGTATGTACAACCGACGCTAGGCCTGGACGTCCCAACCGTTTTGATCGACTACCCTCTTTCTCAAGCTGCCTTAGCTCGACAAAACCCCGATAACCCAAAAGTTGCTGATCGCTTTGAACTATTTTTCCATGGCTTGGAATTGGCCAACGGTTACCACGAACTCTTAGATGTCCAGGAATTAAGGCGTCGCAACAAACAAAGCAACCGGCAGCGGGAACAAGATGGGCAACCTCGATTACCACAAGAAAGCTATTTAGATACGGCGATGCAAAGTGGCTTGCCAGATTGCTGCGGCGTAGCGCTAGGATTTGACCGCTTAGTAATGCTAGCAACTGGTGCCACCGACATCGCCGAAGTAATCGCCTTTCCCTTCGATCGCGCATGACGCAGCAGCGCCGGTGGATTCACCCCTAACCGCGGTCCCTACGGTTCAAATAGCATGCGAACATGGTAAACTACTCACATAAATAGGGCTCTCTTCAATCGTCTCTTTTGTTTGACAACAATGCGTCAATATCTCGATCTAATCCAGCAAATCTACGACCACGGTGCTATCAAAGAAGATCGCACCGGTACTGGGACTCGTAGCCTATTTGGACACCAAATGCGATTTGATCTAGCTGATTCTTTCCCTTTACTTACTACAAAAAAATTACATCTGCGGTCCATCATCCATGAGCTGCTGTGGTTCTTGACCGGTGACACCAACATCCAATACCTCCGCGACAATAAAGTCCGTATTTGGGATGAATGGGCGGATGAAGATGGAAACCTCGGTCCCGTCTATGGCCACCAATGGCGGAGTTGGCAAAGTACGGATGGTCGAGTCATCGATCAGATAAGTGATGTTATTGGAAACATCAAATCTAACCCAGACTCTCGTCGGCTGATCGTCAGCGCTTGGAACGTAGGCGACGTTGATAAAATGGCGTTGCCGCCTTGCCACTTATTATTCCAATTTTATGTCGCCAACGGCAAGCTGTCGTGCCAGTTGTATCAGCGCAGCGCTGATGTGTTCCTCGGTGTTCCATTTAATATCGCCTCGTATGCACTGCTAACACTAATGGTGGCGCAAGTCACATCACTACAACCTGGTGAGTTTGTACATACACTCGGCGATGCACATCTTTACAGCAACCATCTCGAGCAAGCCGAATTACAGTTATCCCGCGAGCCGCTAGATTTGCCGACGCTGCGAATAAATCCAGACGTAACAAACATCTTTGATTTCAAGTTTGAAGATTTCACCCTCGATAACTACAACCCCTATCCGCACATCAAAGCCTCCGTTGCTGTCTAAGTTCCATCAAATTCAAAGAGTATTAGCGGTAGTACAATGGCCCTTTCTATTATTGTTGCCATTTCCCGAAATGGGATTATCGGCCGAGAGATGGATTTGCCGTGGCACATCTCGGCTGATTTGAAACGATTCAAAGCCTTAACCATGGGGCACCATATTGTCATGGGTCGTAAAACCTATGAATCTATTGGGCGGCTGTTGCCAGGACGAACCACGGTGATTATCACTCGACAATTAGATTATCAAATTCCAGGAGCAATCGTTGTAAATAGTATCGATGAAGCCTTGGCGGTTACAGTTGACGATCAAGAGACGTTTATTGTGGGTGGCAGCCAAATCTATAATCAAGCATTGCCGCTCGTTGATACACTGTATATCACCCGCGTGCATGCCGACGTCGAAGGTGACACTCGGCTTGATGCCGTCGACTGGTCGGCCTGGGAATGTGAAAGTAGCATCCGCCACTCGGCGGGAGAGAAGAACGACCACGAATATTCATTCGAAATCTATCGCCGCGGATCGTAGCCTTGACGCTATCAGCCGCTAAAATCACTACGATTAACTCCGAAAACAACTGCTCTCGCGTGCTTTTAGATTTTTCTGGCCTAGGAATGAACCCGCTTACGCTATCATGCGTAAAGTTAACTAGTCATCATGCAAATAACACCGGTGTCACCCACTATGGGGAACGAACTAACTGACGAGCAGATAATGGCTCGTTATAAGAAAGAAGGTTGTCGAGACCTGTTTGCGCAATTGGTGCGCAGATACGAACGAGAGCTTTATAGTTATTTGCGACGGTATGTCGGTAATGCAGAAATGGCAGAAGACGTTTTTCAAGCAACGTTTTTGCAGGTTCATTTGAAGTGCGACCGGTTTGATGACAGTCGCCGTTTTCGCCCTTGGTTATATACGGTTGCAACCAATCAAGCGATTGATGCCCAGCGTCGGCAAAAACGCCATCGCATGGTGAGTTTAGATCAGACTAACAAATCACAAGATAGTGTTGATATTGGTTCGCTGATTAATCTGCTTGAAGGAAACGATGGGGACCCGCTAGAACATGTTGCTCAACTCGAACGCGGACAATGGGTTCAACAAGCCGTTAGCGAATTATCAACACAAATGCGAGGCGTGATTGATTTGGTTTATTACCAAGGCATGAAGTACCGCGAAGCAGCAGACATATTAGGCGTCCCCGTGGGGACTGTGAAAAGCAGATTACACGCGGCCGTTGTAAAGTTAAACGAAGTTTGGTCGCGTACGATGAATGAGCAGTAAAATATGAACGAAGACATTATTGGATTTGTGATGGGTGCTTTAGATGCCCAAGAACACCAACGTATCGAGGATTTGGTACGTAGCGATACCGAATTACAATCACAAGTGGATTTGATTCGCCGTAGCCTACTACCCTTGGAATCGTACCGTCACTGCGAACCCCCTTCCGATTTGCACAACCAAACAATTGCATATGTGTTTGACCAAGTCGATGCTCACAAGGTTGGGTCAGTCGTCCCAGCATTTACCAGCAAACAACTTGTCACCAGTTCACGGCGATCGTGGCGGCCAATGGACATCTTCGTAACGGGCATTGTGGCGGCGAGCTTGCTAATGTTACTTTCACCCGCACTTTTTAACAGTCGCTTTGCTGCTGAACTACGACAATGCCAAAACAACCTACAAACACTCTACGCTGGTTTCAGCAATTACAGCATCACCCACGACGGTGAATTTCCAGCCGTCCCTAATAATTCCGCTTTTGCAACTTCCGGCGCATTTGCTCCCATTTTGATTGAACAAGGCTATGTCGAGGACGACGGTAATTTCTTTTGTCCAGCGGCCTTCGAAACCATTGCCTGGCGGCGACAAGGAATTCCAACTAGGCAAACCGTGGCAAACGCCAGCGGAGAAGATCTAGCTGCCATGCAGCAACGCATGGGAGGCACATATGGCTACAGTGTTGGCTACCAAGCGGGTGGTCGTATCCGCGCAATTCGTAATCAACAGCGACCAAATTTTGCTCTCATTGCGGATCGCCCCAATGGCGAATCCGCCCGTCGTTACAGCATGAACCACGGCGGTCTGGGGCAAAACATTCTCTTTGAAAACGGGCATGTTGCGTTCGTACGCGGAACACAATCTGTCGGACTTGGCGATCACTATTACGTCAGCGATCGAGGCATCGTTGAACCAGGTGTCCATCGTGATGATTCAGTCATCATGGAAAGCGGCATCCCGATCACGAATATCTCGCAATAAAAAAGCCGCGACACTGCATGATTGGATTGGCACTCGTTTGGTGTACAATACCTACAGTCTTGCCTGTTCCACCTTTCTATTTACTAAGGGGCGCGTGTGTCCGCTGCTATCAACAATGTTCATAACATCGATTGCATCGAAGGCATGCAAAGCTTAGCAACGGGTAGTATTGATCTCGTGTTCGCAGATCCACCGTTCAATATTGGTTATGACTATGATGTTTACCAAGACAATCTCGAAGCGGACGACTATTTGAAGTGGACGAGCAGCTGGATCGAGCAGGTCGTACGCGTCCTCAAAAACGACGGCACATTCTGGCTCGCTATCGGCGACGAATATGCCGCCGAGATGAAAGTCTTGATGCAGCGCGAATTTGGCTTAACCTGCCGCAGTTGGGTTATTTGGTATTACACGTTTGGCGTAAACTGCAAGCGGAAGTTTAATCGCTCGCACGCTCACTTATTTCATATGGTCAAAGACCCGAAGCAGTTCACATTCAACACTTCTGAAATACGCGTGCCATCCGCGCGACAATTAGTCTACGGTGACAAGCGGGCAAATCCCAACGGCCGTTTGCCTGATGATACATGGGTCCTGCGGCCACAAGATTTACCCGAAGGTTTCACAGTAGATGACGATACGTGGTATTTCCCGCGAGTCGCTGGGACCTTTAAAGAACGTTTAGGTGTGCATGGTTGTCAAATGCCAGAGCAGTTACTCGGACGCATCATCCGCGCCTCAAGTGATCCGGGAGAATTGGTAATGGACCCCTTCGCAGGTAGTGGCACCACGCTCGCAGTCGCTAAAAAGCTGCGGCGGGATTACTTGGGATTTGAATTATCAGAGCAATATATTGACGCGGTCGAAACTCGACTTCAGCAAATCACGCCCGGCGACGATCTAGACGGAGCGCCTGAACCGCAAATTAGTGCGCCTTCAACCGCCAACGGACGCCGCTTAGGTAGTAAACCCAAAAAGAAAACACCCCAAGACACAGACCAACCATCGTTACCAGGAATCGACATATGAAGTACGCTATTTGCAATGAAACGTTTCAAGATTGGCCTTTTGAAAAAGCATTCGCCACTGCCAAAAGCCTTGGCTATGACGCACTGGAATTTGCTCCATTTACTATCGAAGAAAACGTGTTCGATATTTCAGCCGAGCGCAGAGCGAGCGTTCGACAACTTGCAGACGACCATGAATTGGAAATCATTGGTTTGCATTGGCTCCTCGCGAAAACTGAAGGACTCTATCTAACGAGCCCCGTCGCAGAGGTCCGGCGACAGACTGCTGAGTACCTGGCCGAGTTAGCTAGGCTCTGCAGCGACTTGGGCGGACATGTAATGGTGCTTGGATCTCCTCAACAACGAAATTTACTGCCGGGTATCGATCACGATACGGCACTTAATTATGCTGCCGATGTTTTGCGACAAGTTGTACCGATCTTAGACGAACTGCATGTTATTATTGCCGTGGAACCCTTATCGCCATTAGAAGGTGATTTTTTGCTGACCGCTGACCAAGGTGCCGACCTGTGTTCACGCGTGGCTGCCGAAAATGTGCAATTGCACTTGGACGTGAAAGCCATGTGCTCAATGGGTGAACCTGTCGATGGGATCATTCGTAAACACGCGGATATTACTGCCCATTTTCATGCTAACGATGAAAACCTGCGGGGGCCAGGTATGGGGGATGTTGATTTTTTGCCGATAATGCAAGCGCTCAAAGATACCAACTACAACGGTTGGGTCAGTGTCGAAGTATTTGATTACGAACCGGGAGTAGAGACTTTAGCCAGTGACAGTATCCGCTATCTACGGGAAATCGAATCGCAACTCGTTTGATCGAAAGTACTAGTAATGCAAGTTGAATGGCTGATTTG
This sequence comes from uncultured Planctomycetaceae bacterium, assembly GCA_963934735.1. GTDB lineage: Bacteria > Planctomycetota > Planctomycetia > Pirellulales > Pirellulaceae > UBA721. The sequence goes on along the minus strand of CAWVZW010000025.1, from coordinate 19,409 downwards.
GATCACAGCGTTTCACGTACTGGCCATCACAATATTCGAAGGCCTTGCGCATTACTCGTTGTCATCTTTGCCTCAGTTGCGGGACCAACCCATTCCTGATGACGCCCTGTGGCCCAGCGTTACCATTGTCATCGCCGCCCGCAATGAAGAACGTGACATCGAACCCGCCATCCAGTCGATGTTGAAATTAGATTATCCAAACCTGCGGTTCACAGCAGTTAATGATCGCTCAACCGACAGCACCGGCGATATCTTAGATCGATTAGCTCATGGCGACCGCCGCCTGCATGTTACTCACGTTCAGGAATTACCCTCGGGTTGGCTCGGTAAAAACCACGCTTTGCAACTCGGCTCTGACGAGTCACAAACCGACTACCTGCTTTTTACCGATGCGGATGTCTCCTTTGACCCACTCTGCTTGCGTCGCGCCATTGCCTACAGCGAACAATACCGAGTCGACCATCTAACGATGTTCCCAAGTGTGCCGATGCCCAATCTATGGTTGGATGCGTTCGTAATTTTTTTCTTTCGTGTATTTATGGTGATCTATCGGGCTTGGCAAGTAGCCGATCCACGCCGTACTGCGTCGTTGGGCTTAGGCGCATTCAACTTAATCCGTAAAGAGGTCTATGAACAAGTTCAAGGGCACCACAAAATCAGCATGGAAGTGGTTGATGATTTGATGATCGGACAGATCATCAAACGGGAAGGCTTTCGTCAACACGTGCTTCAAGCACGGGAAGATATTAGTGTTCCTTGGTATCAGTCGATTTCTGAACTAGTCGTGGGCCTAGATAAGAATGTATACGCGGGCGTTGGATATAATTTGGGGCTGATGACCCTCGCCGTAATGAGTTTAGTCCTAACTTTTCTCTGGCCATTCATCGGCATATTCGTTTTACCAGATACCCCCCAGATGTTGCTCGGCGTCGTTTGTGTGCTGCTGCTAGGCTCGTCGGCGGTGATGGCCCTCCGTATTCGAGTGAACCCAATCTGCGCACTATTTCTTCCGTGGATTATTACTGTGTTTGTTTTCACAATAATTCGCGCTACCGTTTTGTTTTATATCCGCGGTGGCATAAAATGGCGCGATACGCTGTATACCCGTAAAGAACTAATGACCAATCGAATCAAGTGAGAATAAAATGCGACTTTGCCTATCAGTACTGTTAGCTAGTATGTTTGTCTTTAGCTGCGGCGCCGCAGAAAATGAACAATGGGAGGCTGGCGTGGCCAAAGTTAAAATCACGCCTAGCCATTTTATGTGGATGTCCGGTTACGGCGGACGCACTGTGCCCGCAGATGGAAAATTGACGGATATCTGGGCCAAAGCTCTTGTGTTACGAGATCCGGCAGGTCGCGAAGCGGTTCTGATTACCGCAGACCTAATTGGAATCGGGGCTGAGTCCACCGAAGTAATTGCCGCGGCGTTGCAGAAGAACCATGGGCTGGGTCGCGACCAGTTTGCAATCGCTACGTCTCACACTCACACCGGCCCCGCGTTAAGTGATAACCTTGTACCGCTGCATTATTTACGTGCGCCAGATGCCGAAGCCGCAAGAATCGCACAATATACCGTTCAACTGCGTACCATGCTCATCGATGTTGTCGCCGCGGCATACAAAACCATGCAACCTGTATCGCTAACTTGGGGCAACGGCAATTGTACTGTCGCTGTGAATCGACGTAACAACACCGAAGCAAGTGTGCCACAGCTGCGGATCGAGGGCGAACTAAAGGGGCCGTTCGATCACGATGTGCCAGTGCTCGCTATTCGTGATGCCGATTTCAAATTGAAAACCGTCGTGTTTGGCTATGCCTGTCACTCAACCGTTCTGTCGTTTACGCAATGGTCTGGTGATTACCCCGGATTTGCCCAAATAGCACTTGAAGAAACCAATCCTGGGGTAACCGCTATGTTTTGGGCGGGTTGCGGAGCCGACCAAAACCCTTTGCCGCGCAGAACTGTCGAGCTCGCCAAATCATACGGCAGTCGCTTGGCAACCGCCGTAAACAGTGTCTTGCAAGGTCGCATGCAAAAAGTCGTTGGCCCATTACAAACTCAGTATCGGGAAATCCAAGGCCGCACAGCTGCACCCATTACACAAAAGGAACTTGAAACAATACAACGTGATGGGAACCAGTATGAAAAACCATTTGCTCAGTATCTGCTCAAGCAACTCGACGGTAAAAGCGGCTTACCGCAAACATACTCCTACCCCATTCAGACATGGCACCTCGGCAATAGTGTGCAGTGGATTTTCCTTGGCGGCGAGGTGGTGATCGATTACGCAATTAAAATCAAACAGGGGCCACAGCCGACAAGCCCCTACCGCAGTCCTGCAATTTGGGTGGCCGGGTACAGCAACGACGTCATGGCCTATATTCCGTCGCTACGAGTTTTGCGTGAAGGTGGATATGAAGGGGGTGGATCCAATACGTATTACGGTTTTCCAGCCCTGTGGCATGAAGAGTTTGAGTCGCAGATTCTTACCGAAGTCCGCCGGCAAATGGACAGCTCGATCAACCCCTGAGTAGTTGTTGTGACGGCTCTCTAAAAACATACGGCAGTAGCTAAGCCGTTTAGCCGCCTGCGCGAAGTTCCGCTAGGTGCTGGGCAGTACCGACGAGACGGTCCCAGTTCTCATAGATATATTCTGGTGGACCACCAATTTGAGCGACGACAGCCGCGACATGCTCCGTGGGAACCATTTCGATCGCATCCCATGGACAAACGAGAAGCTCATATGGATTTGAAGATTTCGTGGGAATATGCACACACACGTCACACCCAACACATGCTTCTAAGTCGATTTCACACCAACTTTGGTTGCCCTTCGTACCTAAGCCAAAGTGCTTCATTTCAATACAGTCCACTGGGCATACTTCAAGGCATGCCTCGCAACCTGTGCAATTATCAGCATTGATGACAGCCAATGTCTTAGGCACTTTTTTTCGGGCTGTTTTTTTTGCGGCCATTAAAGGCATCCGTTGGAAATTGAACACTACCTGTACTTTAGGTATCTCATTGTGGTGTTGATTATAAATACTAATCGGCACGGAGCAAATAGGTTAGCCACCGAAAGTCGCCATTGCTGGCGTCTTTGCCGATACTTTTTTATGCGTCAATAACTCGTTCGTCGGCCATCAAAGCGTCATATGTCTGCCGTACTCGTATCAAATGCGGTATTCCATCTTGAATCATCACTTCGGCAGCAAGCAATTTCGAATTGTAATTGGAGCCCATCACGCTGCCGTAAGCACCCGCACACTCAAGCACTAAGTAATCACCAACTTGTGCCTCCGGTAAACTCCGAGTGCAAACGAATCCACCCTCCTGTTGAGTAAATATATCGCCCGATTCGCATAATGGCCCACCGACGACAACATCAATATGTTGGCGATTCTCATCCTCTTCAACTGCAATCGAAATCGGGTGATACGCTCCGTACATAATTGGTCGAGCGAGGTTATTAAAACCAGCGTCAACCAAATAAAATTGTTTATCCGAAGTTGTTTTGATCGACCGAATTTGAGTTACTAAGAATCCGCATTCCGCCACTAAGAATCGGCCAGGCTCGATTTCCAAGCACACCTCATGACCAACTTGATCAGCAATTCGCTGCCGCGTCGCGTTCCACAATCCATAGAACTCCTGCAAATCAATATGTTCCTCATCAACGCTGTAAGGGATAGGCAACCCACCGCCGGTACTAATCGTACAAACCGTATCGCCAACAACGGCAACCGCTTGTTCAAGCGCCCCACATACCTGCGACAAATGTTCCATGTCACACCCGGAACCGATATGCATATGCAATCCCGAAATAATGATGTCATATTTCGCGGCAAGCGTCTTGCACTCTTCTAATTGCTCGTGCCAAATTCCATGTTTTGATTGAGCGCCGCCCGTATTTGTTTTTTCGCTGTGCCCGTGCCCAAACCCAGGGTTGATCCGCAACGTAATTTCCACACCAGGCGCCACCTTGCCGAGCTGCTCAATCATATCCACCGAACCACAATTAACGTGAATATTATGGTCCTGCACTAGCGCCAACGCATCCTGGTCAAAAATATCTGCGGTGTAAACGATCTCATGCCGCCCGCTCGCATCGCTGCCTCCTTGATATCCAACGCGTAGTGCCCGGTGGATTTCACCGGCGCTGACGGCATCTAGAACAACTCCCTGCTGTTTCATCAACGCTAGAACTGCTAGGTTCGAATTGGCTTTTTGGGCATAACGTACCACATCAAATTTATTGAGTTGAGCCACGCGTCGCAAAATAACTTCAGCGTCATAAACGAACGTTGGAGTACTGAACTGCGATGCAATTTCTTTTATGGAAAGTGTCCCAATATGAGTGCGGGTGGTTGAGAATATATTTTTTGAAGTAATGCTAGACATCGATATACCTAAAAGTCACAAACGGGTTGTCTGATAAATAAAAAAGCGGCGTCAGGCTGTTGACCCGACACCGCTATTTTCATCTGGTCAATTACTTCGCTTAGAAAGGGCTGTCGTCCAACCCTGCCTCAGCTTGAGCGGCCTGTACGCCAACTGCAATGGCTTTAAGCACACCGGCCTCAACCTCTATGCGGTAGCGAGCACCATTCTTGATCGCGGAAAGTTCCATGCTAGCGGTATCCTTGCCGGTAATAGATGCGGCGGCGGCAGCGGCTTGCTGCAAAGTCAAATCTTGTGTTTGCTCAGCGGCAAACTGCAAAATTCTGTGCACCGAGCCCTTTAACAAGGCTGCTGACACTTTTTTGCCTTTATCCGCAGCGGATGCATCGATTGCGGCTGACAATCGCTTGAGATTGTCTTTACCAACGCCGATGTAAATACGGTCAGGGCCCATGCCGATACTAACTTCGACAGACTCGCCAAAAGCCGAACGCGCTTCGGCTTCGTATTCAGGAATCGGAATTCGGATCACATGAAACGAAGTATCGCCCTTTTTCTGTGCGTCGATTTCAACTTCTGGAAAAGAAGGGTCTTGCTCTGTGGCAATCTTTACGAAGTCACGAACAATCTGATCAAGCTGTTCAGCTTGGGGTACTACCGCGGCGGCAATCACTGAGATCCCCTCATCGGTCAAATCCACGCTGCCGGCCATATCAATTTTGCCTGAGCTAAGTGTAGCCTTACCGACATCCATGAAAGTAGAAATCGCTTTGATCGCCAAACCTCGTAATTCCTCATTAGGAATCGTTGGGTCGTTTTGGATTTGAGCAATCGCCTGAGTTCGCAAAGTTTCAAGTGATAAGTTGATTTGCTCGGCTTGAGCCGTATCAAACGACGCTGACAAATTCATTTGAGCGGCAGCTGATTCCGTCAGAAAACCGGCCAATTGTGTCGTCGTATCTTCATATGCAAACTGCTTCGCTGTATCCGATCCCTCTTTGGCTGTAATGCCAACATCGAAATACACAGATTGACGCGTTTGATCGATGTTAAATCCGACGGTAACCGATTCAAGCTCGTTGATCATTTTTTGGACGTCTTTCATGCCCTGTAGAGCGATAGCTCGACGTGCTTCAAATGCGTCTTCTGTTTCATTTGGCAATGGCTGTTGAATTGACTGTTGCATGCCAACTTCGATCTGACTCATCATCAATTGTTTGAATACTTCAGGAATTGCATCGATGTTACCTTGAATGGCAACATCATATTGCTTATCCAAGCCGCCTAGCAATGCAACTGGGTTGGCAGGTGGGGTGGCAAGCGCTTCTTTGGTATTGGAGACAAATGCCCAGCCGGTGCCTTGTTTAACATAAATAGGTGTTCCACCAGCATCAATCTTTATCAAACCCTCAGGCGTCGATTCTGGGATAATGCCGAAGCCTGCAAAAATCTGCAAAATTTGATCGACATTATTCGTTGGCAGAAAGGCCAGCAATTTATAACCCAATATTCCATCGGGTTGCACGATCACACCAATTGGCTTGGTAGTGTCCAGCATTTCAGCAAATCCCGCTCCCTGTAGTTCCACAAGTTGAGCGGTTCCCGGTGGACCCACGAGATCAAGCAAATAAACGAGATCTTTTGATAAATCGTTGTAATTATTAATTGCTACAATTGCCATCGGTTTTCCGGCAGCAGTCTGAGCGTCAACTTGCATTTGAGGCAAAATGAGCGCCAATAAGGTTGCGGCAACGAGCGTTGCTTGTTTGAACATTTTCATAATAACCTTCTCCAAAAAGGGAGTTATAAGATACGGGGTCGGAGGTTAGCGGTGGCTTGCTATCGTACTTAACGATGGCGCGCCAACCAAAATGACTATTCTCATTCCGTTGGACTATATTTGACAGAATCCATCAATGTCACTGATTCAATATATATTCGCTTACAATCGCAAAATATTAGACTATCGTTCTCGAAAAGTAATGCGGCCTTTGGTGAGGTCGTAGGGTGAAAGTTCAACTCGAACCTTATCGCCTGGCACAATACGAATAAAATGTTTTCGCATGCGACCGGCAACATGGGCTAGAACTTCTGCTCCGTTATCCAACTGCACACGAAACCTAGTGTTCGCTAATGCCTGTGTAACAGTGCCTTCGACTTCAAGTGCTTCTTCTTTCTTCTTATTCATACAGCCTTAAACCCAATAGCCTAATATGTGTTTCGATACGTTACTAATCTTACCTATGAAGAGCGAATCGATTACTCAATCCGTTGATTTCTCTATTCCTTGAGTTTAAGACACGACATCGTTGATAACCAGTCCTGTTTTGGTTAATTTGAGCGATTCTGTTACCGCTCTAATGCCATTTGCAACCGTTCTAGAATAGAATCGCTTTCTTCAATGCCCACAGACAGCCTAATCGTGGCGCCATTAACGCCAAGTTGTTGCTGTTGTTCGAGAGATAATCCTCGATGGCTGGTAGAAAGAGGATGGCTTATCGTCGTTGTCACATCACCCAGTGACGGGCAAAACGCAAGCGCGGGACTCGCCATCACTTGATCCGCCGCCGTGCGACCCCCTGTCATCTGAAACGTGACAACATGCCCACTACCTTGAATAAACTGCCGCTGTGCCAATTGGAAATCATCATGTGATTCCAAGCCTGGATAAACGACTCGTTCTACGGCGTCGTGCTCTGTTAAGTATTCAGCTACCGTGAGTGCCGACTCACACGCTCGGCTTATTCTGAGTGCCAACGTCGCAACACCGCGACATGCCAACCAGCACTCCAACGGACTACTAGCTAAGCCCCACGTTGAATTCACTGATTCGACCCGCTCCCAATCGTCGTGATTTCCGGCAAGCATGCCAAGCATGATATCGCCGTGTCCATTCATAAACTTACTAACACTTTCAAGTACTAAGTCAGCGCCCAGCTCAAGGGGTTGGCATACAATCGGCGTTGCAAAAGTATTGTCTACGAGCAATTGTGCGTCGCCGGAATGAGCAATCTCTGCCAAGGCCTTGATATCGGCAATCCGCAATATCGGGTTGGAGATAGTTTCCGCGACAATTAATCGAGTATTGTCTGTCATGGCATCTTCTACAGCCTGCAGGTCACAACTATCGACTAACGAGTGTTGGATACCTAACCGCTGTAACTCACCACCGAGCAAAACGATGCTGCGGCCGTACAGACGATTACAAACGACTACGTGGTCACCCTGTTCGAGTTGCGACAGTACTACTAGCGACAACGCCGCCATTCCAGATGAGGTGACCGTAGCGTGCTTAGCCTTGTGCAGCGTCCGACACGCTTTTGCGAATTGATTCGCATTGGGATGGCTTTCACGTTGGTAAACGAATCCGGACTGCGCACCGTCAAGAATTGCATCCGCTTGTTCGGTAGATTCACATTGCCAAACCGAGGTAAGAAACAGGGGCAAATTATTTGGTACGGTTTGTCCCGTAGCACGATATTCACCAACATCGGGTACCGAACTATCAGGTACCTCATTTGATTTAGAACGCCATTTATCAGAATCCGACATTTTGTATTTCCTTGCAAACAGCTGCAAGTACCGGCTACAAAGATCACCAACCGTTGAGCCAACCACCGACTAATGGGGATCAAGCCCTTCTTGGTTTTACAACTTGTCGCGTCATTTTCTTAGCTTAGCTCTAAATCAGCCCCGCTAATTCTTGCAGCACGTGCCAATTATCAAGACGTTCTTGTGTAGCAGCAAGCAAAATTTCCGATGGGTTTCCTTCTTTATCAAAATGCTTGGAAAAGCGCCCTTCGCTACGACAAAAGTCAATAAAATTAACTTCTTCTTTTGTTTTTGGATTCGTCCACCAATCATTCTTCATGCCAGGGTTACCTTGCAACGACATTCGTTCTTTGATCGTAGCACCTGCGTCTGGATCATACGTCATCATCGGAAACGCCCGCGAATCCACGGCTAGTCGTGCTTGGTCAGCAGCCATATTATCGGCCACGCCATGCTCAGGCTGACACGTCGTGTAACAAATGATAACCGACGGTCCATCATACTCGAGAGCTCGAATAACACTCTTATAAAAGTGATTGGTATGAGCACAGGTCGTTTGAGCGACAAATGTATTGGGATGCATGATTGCAATTTGTGCCATTTCTTTACGACGCTCTTGTTTCCCTTTGTATTTCTTACCGTGCAAACTCATCTTAGTGTTTTGACCCATGAAGCTTGCCGTCGAAGCTTGCCCACCGGTGTTCGAATAAACTTGCGTATCAAGAATAAAGGCATTGATATTCATACCCGTCGCTAACATTCGCGACAGTGATTGAAAACCAATATCAAACATCGCACCGTCACCACCGATACACCAAATAGGTTGCTCGTCTTTGCCCATTTGATCCCAACGCGCCCGTACCCCCATCGCATCAGCTGGAGCATTTTCAAACAGCGAGTTAGTCCAAGGTACGAGGTAAGGATTATATGGATAGGTCGATGTATAAACGGTGTTACACCCAGTAGCCGCAACAATCCCCCATTGGTCGCCGTGCATAGCACCGGTAGCAGCACACATCATTCGCAGCGCGGTACCTTCACCACAACCTGCACACGACCCCGCTCCACCAACATAAATATGCGTTTCTTCCTTGAGCATCATATCAATCAACAATTTGTCATTGATATACGTATCATCCGAAGGTCCAAATTCTTTGAAAAAGCGATGACTCTTGCGAATATCATCCATCGTCTTTTCAGATTTTGGAATCATCTCTAAGGCCAAGTCATCACATACCGTGACACATTCGGCACAACCTTTGCACTTGCTGGGGTCAATCAGAATTGCGAAACGGCCGCCTTCATGGCCTTTTTTCTGTGGAGCATCATAATACTTCCGCGTCTTGGCCCACTGATTGCCAAACATCTCGCGGTCGGTTTCGTCTTCAATACCTGCTAGCTTCGTATTGAGATCTGTCTCCGATAAAACCTTCCCTAAGATTGCTGTGTCCGGACACTGCGTTACACAATCCATGCAGCCCGTACAATTTTCAACAATGAATTCTGGGATTTCCGGTGACACGTAGCTAAAGTCACGAAATGCGGCAGTACCTACTGGGACAAGCGATCGTGCTACGGAAAGATCGGCTTCAAGCGATTTTTCTGCTCCGCCGGATTCATAGGAACGAATAATGCGCTCGTTAAAATCTTCAACGTTAAGCACGGGTAGTTCAATTCCTTCAGGTGCGGAATCGACCAGCGTACCGAAGGAGTTGTTGTTATGTGGATCGCGGTCGTTGGGTTCATTGACCGTCGGTTTATCGATTGTAGCCATGTTTATCTTTCGTACTACCGGTTTAAAATCTGTAGACTTAAAAACTATGCACTGCAAGTTTTTCACTGGCAGAGCACTTAAATTATGATTGAATTAATTCTTCGGGCACCTGCTGCATTTCACTGTACCCGCGTTTAACACACGTCAGGTTATCCTGCACAACTTGCTCACCACGTTTGCCAAAATATTTACGCAACGCTTTTTCAACACCAGCGTATACTTCATCATCACTCATACCACTATCCGTGGCAAATGGTGTTAACTTTAGAAACGCACCTAACAGTACGATTCCTTGCATACGCATTTCGAGATCTGCAACAGAAGCAACCTCTCGGGCGATGTCCACCATGTCTGTATAGTACAAACGCAGTTTCTTGTCCTTAAAGACTTGTTTGAGATCCGTCGGTATACGCTCCCATACATCGGCGGGGTCAGCAAAATTACTCTGCATAAAGACCGCGCCGTCCTCGATCAACCCGTTTAGTGGATTGCCCGTGAGAATCGCGTTGGTGTCATTGAGCACAGCTAGGTTGACGTATTCCAATTCTGAGTGGGTATAAATATGAGATTCGGCAATCGTGAGATAATAGGTTGTCGGTAAACCTTTCTTTTCCGATCCATATTTTGGATAGGCTTGAACGTCTTTACCAAACACTTGACCAGCAATCGTGGCAATCACCTTGTTTGTCGTAACACTTCCAAAACCACCAACCGAATGACCTCGCATGGAAAATGCACCCGCTGGACGCAAATCGGGGTCTTCTTTAGGCGCAAGTGCTGTGGCGTGTTTAATGCCGACACAGAAGAAGTCCTGACCATCATTAATCATGTTGTCAAAAATGGCGTTAATGTCACCAGGCCGAACATCACGACTTCCCAACCCAGCAGCACCATGATAGATGCGAGGCATGCTATCAATTTTGGCACAACCATTTTGGCCATTCATTGCATCACAAAATGCCGCTTTGATTTCTCGCGTGAGGTGGTTACCGGTTGTCGAAAGTGGATCGTCCATTCGTTCAATAACGGTAATCGCTTTACAATTCTTCAATGCGTCCACGATGCGTGATGCTGGAAAAGGACGGAAACAATAAATATTCAAACAGCCGGCTTTGATGCCAAGCTCTTCACGCAAATAATCAACCGTTATCTGTGCCGTTTCCATGTACGACCCGATACCCACAAGAACAAATTCGGCATCTTCGCAACGGTAAGGCTCGATTAAATCGTAGCGACGTCCAGTCTTTCGATAGAATTCTTGAAAGGCTTCTTCGATTGCAGGTTCCACTTGATCGTAATACCAGCGCTGGGCAATCTTGCCCTTCATATAGGAATCTTGGTTTTGAACCACGCCAGACATCAATGGGCTTTCTGTTCCCATAAGATTCATAATCTTGTCTTCCGGCTTACCGACAAAATCCTTCATGAATTCCTTGTCAAGCAATCGTACCGTTTCGACCGTATGGGTGGTCAAAAATCCATCTTGTACATTCAGAAACGGAGTACAGCTTGCTTCAGCAGCCCGCCGAGAGATCAAGCATAAGTCTTGAGCTTCTTGAGCATTTCGGCCAAACAGTACACCCCAACCACAATCGGCAACACTCATGACATCATCATGACCCGCATGGACGTTTAGGCTTTGGCTCGTTAACGCTCGAGATCCAATGTTAAATACAGCTGGCAAGCGTTTACCCGAAATGGTGTAAAGCACTTCTTTCATCAGAACCAACCCTTGGCCTGAAGTAAAGTTCGTGACGCGACCACCTGCTAAGGCAAAGCCTTCACAAAACGTCGCTGCCGAGTGTTCACTTTCCGGTTCGACAAAAACGAGTTCATCGCCCCAGAGGTTAGGAACTCCATTTTGACGAGCGGCGTTGAATCCGGATCCCATGGTTGTCGAACTAGTAATCGGATATGCACCACTGCCCTGGCTGATATTTGTTTCCACCCAAACCACTGCTTCCGCACCATCGCAAGTGGTGGGTGTACCTGGGTATTGGTACGTTTGTTCTTCGACGACAGGTGCATCGGTTGTTTTATCAATTGAATCAATAGACATTCGCCTTGATCACTCCTACTTCTGTGTTTTTAGGCTGCGTTTAAGAAACGGCTTTTTGCCCGCAGATTAGCTGGTTTTTTATAACTTCTTGATCCTATAATACCTATGCGCAATGTTATCAGACGCCTATATATGTGTCAAACCCCGTTTAAATTGCTGCAACTATATACATATAAAACTATCGGCCATATTGGGGATTAACATCCACAGTATGCCACCCGATTCCCGTTCAAGGCCATAATCTTCTAATTCGGTAACTTCCCAACAGGAACAATCGACGTATACTATTGCTAGTAAAGGTAAAGCAATCTCTAGCTACAGGCTATCTTAAGTGCGACCACTTGATTACATACTTGAAAAACGTGCCATTACCATTGTCCAACTGGCCGAATTATCGTCGTTGGACAAAGGGCGTGTAGAAGCGATCACCGTTGGGCGCTGGACCGCATCACCGCGCGAACGGCAGCAAATTGCTGCGGCGTTGGATTTGACTATGCAAGATATTTTTTGGGGGCATTATATGGAACCCCGCGTACAGGAGTATCGCCGTGTTGGATTCGAAAGGGACTTTCAATGAGCACAAAAACTGTTACCACATTGTGCTACGAACAACAACTTTCGCTGAAACAATTGGTTGAGAAGACCGGCGTTGACGAACACCGCATCGTTGCCATTTTGATGGGGCGCTGGACACCGTCACCAAGCGATCGCGATAAAATTGCGGAAGCACTAGGCGTTGCACGAGATGACATTACTTGGGGCCACCAGACACCGATCCAACACATCTACGGCTTCGGCCCCGGTTAGTCTATAACCACCGGCAGCACTAATCGCCACAACCTATGTCATCACCATAGGCTTGCAAAATCAACATCTGCTCTTTCCGTTCATGGCTACGTAGCTGAGCATGAAATCCATCAAACTCGCGGACCACTTTACGGAAGCCTTGTTTGAGCCGTTGGCGTTCATTCAGGGTCCAAGCGAAATCAACTAAGGCAGCAATCCGTTCGGCCAATTCGATATGTTCCAATCGCAATTGATCAGCGCGATCGCTCAATCGTGGCGCAATGTCTATCGGTCCATCAAGATAACCAAACGCCTCTTCCAGAGAAAAATGAGTCGCTAGCTGATCACGGAGTCGCGTTAAGCGAATGCAAAAACAGGTGCAGCTCTCCTCGTCCTCCAGTCGCTGTGTACAGGCCAGCGAAATAGCTTCAAGTAGATTCCACAATGCCTGATTCAACTGCTTGATTTCTTCTAAAAATGCAGAGTTAACCGTTACAGTGCGAGTTTGAATTAACATCGTTCTTGACCTCCATGAAAAATACCTTTTAGGCGTCTAGTTGCCGCGATTCCATTGTTAACCAGCCACAATTTTGGATCGGCATATATCTTGGGTGGGACGGTTAACTAAGCAAGCAATGCAAGTACGGGAACCGCGCGGACCTTAGCTAATTAATGTTGCAACGCTATTGAACCATAAAAGAGAGCCGTGCTAGACGCAGCTCAATACAAGCCCAATGCTTCTTCCGCGCTGTAAATGCGGTGAATACCGATGGAAGCGAAAATCTATTGTGGAAGATTGCTGTGGTTGCCCACTTAATCACTTACTGCAACCATCCTAAAGTTTTAGGAGATCGGTTTCAAGAAAAAAATGGTGCGGCCATCAAAATAGATAAGTTCCTCTGAGGCCTTAACCATCAACAGAGTCATTTTTCCGCGTCCTCAGCGCCACTATCACACCCGTTAACACTATAAATGCCGTGGCAATGCTCAATCCGATAAAAAACCGGTCGCGAAGCAAGTCCTTTGATTCAACCATAAACAAAAAATAATCGGCTGCTCGATAAGCAATAAAGCCGCTCGATAACACAAAAACTAGGGGCAATACTGGAAACCAAGGGGTCCGAAATTTATCTCGGGGCACTAGTCCCTGATACCGAAACACCAGCATTGCGATCCCCAGTAGCACAAAGAAGCTCCACATAAAGGGCGAGACAAAAAGCACGAGCAATTCGAATCCGTTCGTTTGCCAACCAAATCCAATGACCATTGCTAGCGTAACAATAGATTGCACCACCAATGACCGAGCGGGAACTTGCAGTCGCGAATTCCATTTCCCGAGCCACGCAAAGGCGGACACTTGGTTGCCTAGTGCATGATAAATTCTCGCGCTGGTAAACATCATCCCATTCACCGCCCCTAACGCCGTAATACAAATTAACAGTGCCATAATTTTTTCAGCACCGGAGCCAATCGTCACTTTCAACATGTCAGATGCTGGCGTATCGGATGCTGCCAAGCCCGCGTGCCCGAGTGCCATCAACATCGCAATGTTAATAAGTAAATAAATGACCGAAACCGTACAAACACCCAGCACTAAAGCTCGGGGAATATTCTTCGCTGGATTTTTTATTTCTGTCGCGACAAAAGACATATCGTTCCACCCGCCATAAGTAAACATGACGAGCACCATGGCTAACAAGAACCCATCGAATGACTGCCCTTGCTGGGGCGCAGTCGCCTCAACTGTGGACGGAACTATGACGTCCGGTGACAGCCCAATCGCGATCAGGGATCCGCCGACGAGAATTAACAAAGCCAATACCTTGAAAACCGTAAGCGCATTTTGTGTCAGCTTACCCGCTCGCAAACCAAATAGATTGACGGCTAACAATATCGCCGTTGCCAATACTGCATAGAACATTTTGCCCATCAGGGAATCGGGCGACGCTGGAAAAAGCGGAAACAGTTTGTCGGCATAATTGCCAAACAGCATCGCCATCGGACCTGTGCTACCAGGGCGGATTATCCAGAACTCGATCCAAGCGAAAAAACTTCCCGTTTCTTTTCCGTAGGCTTTGACCAAATATGCATACTCACCACCGTCGTGGGTAACGGTCATTGCAAGTTCAACGTAGCACAATGCTCCCACAAGTGCCAAACATCCGCCTAGCACCCAGAACCCCAATATCCATTGAACCGAACCGGCATTTTCTGCGACCATCGGCGTGGTTTGATAGATACCGGCCCCAATAATAATGCCAACAATAATACAGGCACCATCAAATGCGGATAGCGTGCGTTGGGGGGATTGCTTATGACCTGACACGAAGGAAAAACCTCTGACGGAGTTGGGACAGCAATTTCGGCGGAATTATCTAAACCGTTCGCCTCAGTAAAATCGGTGGCGGTTACTGCAATGCCATGTGTACGTTATCAACCCAATTACCCTCGGCATCAAACGGCAATTCGTGTAGGTCACTAATAATTTCTAAATCATCCCGACTTTGGACTTGATCCCAATATGCTTCACTGCAAATAAACTCGGCTACATCGAGTGTATTACGAATCCAAACAAATCGGATATTCTCTGGTGGGGTCAATCCGCAGGACTGTAACACGACATCTACAATTTCTCGATCGGTTTCATAATCCAACGGCGCCATCGCTGCGGTCACATGTCCGCCTGTAATGCAATTAATTCTAGTGATCTCTTTATCCACTTCGCGAGTAACCCGCGACCGACAAAACTCCGACATCCCCAAGCCTGTCGCGTTCCCATGGGTTGCTGCCGTCAAACCACGCACAGCCACATATCGCACTCGCGGCGTTTCTCCCTCGCTCGCTTTATGATCATTGTATTTTCTCCCAATGGTATTGGTATCCATACCAGATCCACTGACGTCTTTGCCAATTTGGTCAATCGCCAGTAAATCCACATCTTCAAACGGAATGGTTGGCATCATCCTTTTCGCTTCAACCAACAATTCCTTTTCTCGATCTTCTAACTCATGCGGCTGCACGGCCGCAACTTTCCCTGTTTTATCTAATTGGTTTTCAACGAGCGCCACGCCCGCAATCACTCCACATTTATCTAACACCTCTTTAGCCACGCTGCGAACGATTTGGGCAAAGCTAAAGTCCATGATGGCTCGATGATATATTTTTGCGCCGTTGTGTTTTCCAAGACCGATCAACATCATTTTCATCAAGCCGCTTTCGATTTCTCCAACAAAGTGTGTGTGAGGTTTGACGCGGTTACAGACCACAACATGATCCGCTTCCCAAGCATGCTTATCAAAATGTACGGGAAACCCTTCAGCCGCTTCACAGACAACAACCGTTTCCATCGAAGCGCGAATTGGACAACCCATCATTTCTTCGGTAATCCCATAGCCCGCTAGAATTTCCCGTTGGCCCTCAGCGGTTCCACCTCCATGACTGCCCATCGCGGGAACCACAAAAGGTTCAGCACCTAATGCCTGCAAATGTTTTACAATCGCCCCAATCGCAATATCAATGTTGGCAATGCCGCGGCTGCCGGCCGAAATCGCGACCGTATCCCCCGCTTGTATCTTGGCTCCTAAGTCGAGCGCTGACAAACTCGAATCAACAGCAGCTGCCACATCATCCACTTGTTCAACATCAAACAATTGGCGAACTTTAAATACTCGTGGATAAACTGACATGCAGGCGACCTTTGTGCTGTTAATTGTGCAGGGAATTCATCCCCATATTTTAACACGGATATTAAAATCCCGCAGCAGTTTGCTTCATCAACATGCGTGCGAATTTACTCGCGATGCCGCATGAACTGCAGCACATTGACTTTAATATCATTCCACGCCAGCAGAGTGTACAAGGCTGCGCCCGCGACGATTCCGACGAGCAACCGCAGAATCAAGTGCCATTCATATTGCACTAGCTGGTTGCGAATAAACCAGACTGCCACACCCATTAACAACGCACGGGCTAGCAATCGGACAAACTGGAACAACAACGCGCGAGAACTCAACTGCACAGATCGAAAACATACCACAATATAGGGCACGCTCACGAGCAACAACACAGCGGAGTAACTCATAGCGATCGCAACTGCCAGCGCCTGCTCTGGGGATACTTTAAATTGCTCGGCATACTGAGTGGCAATAAAATAACCGCAGCCATAAGCCTGAGCTTGTAACAACAGTAACACCAATGACATGCCGAGTAGCCGACGGACCTGACCTCGGCCCACTAGCAAACTACCTGAGATGTTGATTATGCCATGCACACATATCGCTGGCGCCAATGCAATTAACATACCCACAGCAGGTTTCCATTTGTCGCCGCCAAGTAGTTGCACGACCTCGGGTGCCATCACAAACAAACCAACTCCCGCTGGAATAAGCAAGGTCGCGGTGAACAGGTAAAACCCCCGAGAGATGGCAGCGTAATCTCGAAGCCGGTCATTACTGCGCGACAAGCTAGGCAACATCACACTCGTCACCGGGTCCGTTACTAAATACACCGGCTTCATCATCAAGTGATACATCGAGGTATACATACCAACAAATCGCTGGCCCGAACGTGTTGAGCCGATCATCGCAGCCAATAAGACCTTATCGAGATTCTGGCCCACATAGAAAACCAAACTGCTCGTAGAATAAAATCCCCCAAAGCTTAGTAGTCCTTTGACCTCGCTAAACCGCATCCGCCCAGGTTTCCATTTTGCCGTTAGCCATAAACCGATTGTGTTCACCAACAACTCAACGTATTCCATGACCAACAATGCCACGATCCCATATTTCGCAATCTGTTTCTGCTGCTGTAGTTCATAGCCCACGAAAACAGCAAGCGTCACAGCTAGTGCCTGGCCGACTAGCTTGATCGTAGCAATTCGGCCAATTCTCATTTCTCGCTGCAACAACGTCTGATGCGTCAATCCAGTAGCTTCTACAAAGCTCGTTGCCGCGAACGCCCAACAAATCCAAACCAATTCCGGCACATCATAAAGCTTGGCAAACAAATGCCCCGCAATCCCTGTGGCTAAGCTAGCGAGAACGCCCAGCAGCAACGTGGCCCAAAAAAGCGCTGTTTTTTGGTTCGCCGATAGGTGTTTTTTTTGGACAGCGGCAACGGATACTCCCAGCGTCGCCGCCATCCGTGGCAACATCATCAGGGGAAACACCATGCCTAACAAACCAAAGGGTCCGGCATCTAACAGGCGAAACAAGATTATTGCGCCTATGACAGTAATCGCTTGCCGCAGCACCTGTAATATCAGTACTTTGCGGGTCTCCGTGCCGGCAATCGCCAACGCTTGTCCCGCTTGTGGCGTCTCTTGCGACGGTGGTTGTTTCGCATTATCCATGAATAACTGGCTCTCTAGATTTACGAATTAACCAACTCGCTACCGCTACACAATCTTTTTAACCGAAGAGCCCATACCAAAAAATGCAACGCAACGCACTGACACCATCCATCCACCCAATCTTTTTGCCTTCGGCGTATGAACGTCGCATATAAGTAATCGGCCGTTCATAAAATCGAGTCCCATTTTTCTTTGCGCGGCGCGACAACTTCGCCGTCATCTCGATCTCAATGCCAAACCGATTTTCTCTAAGCCCAGCCGCGATCTCCTGAATCAATGGCCGGCGAAAAACTTTGTAGCATGTTTCCACGTCTGTGAACCGCAGTCGCGTGACTCGATTACAAAGCCAAGTAATAAAGCCATTGACCGCCTTGTGCCAAATCGGCGAATCCGCTTCTTCACTGATTTTGAACCGACTGCCGTACACAACATCTGCACGGTCCTCGACAATCGGTTGCAACAAGTAACGGTATTCATCTGGGTCATATTCCAAGTCCGCGTCCTGAATAATAATCACGTCGCCGGTGGCATGTTCAAAACCTGTTTTCAGTGCGGCGCCTTTGCCTTTGTTACCCTCGTGGTACATAACCTGTAAATCTTCATCCCCTTGCATCGACTCTAAAAGATCCCGCGTGCCATCGGTGCTGCCGTCATCGACTAACACAATTTCCAATGGCAGCCGAGTGCCGCGAACTCGCTGCACCACGGACTCCAGCGTCTTGGCTTCATTAAAGACCGGGATGATTACGGACAATTTGAAACCTTCAGGTAGCACGTAAATTCCACCCCGCTCGCATAGCTCCGTGCCGAGCTCGGAAACGAGAGTACTGTAGCTAGAGGAAATTGGATCAGCGCTTTGGCTATCCGCTTGAACAGCTGCAATTGCACTGCGGACCTGTTCTCTTTCTGCGGGTGAAAGTTGGTCACTTTGAAAAGATGGTCGCATAGATGTTATTGATCGAGCAAGAGAAAACTAAGAAGTAATTTGGGGTGATGTGCTGGCGGGGCATAGACAAGGTTATCAAAGAACCGCCGGTAGTCGCCATACGAATTTTCGAATTTGATGTCAACCATCTCACGAAAAACTCCTCAATAAATCATGTAAAAAGAAAGATGGGAAAATGTTGTATCGCTTGCTTGACTTTTTTTTGCAATCATAGAGAATGTGTCCTGTTGTGCGATGGAAATGATTTCGTTCACGAAATTCTTGACGCAACAACCGATTTAGTTGGTGACCGTTGATAGACCTTTTCAACCAAACGGATCATCAGCAACAACGGGTTTTTCTTTGAAATATGTGTTACTTTTTTGCGCTACCGGTACGTACCCACTGCTCACTAAAAACGCCTTTCCAAGAAAAATTCAGCAGCATAATTAAAGAAGCCTTGGGGGGCGACGACTGATCGGAGCGACAGTCGGCGATCTCAACTTCGTGGCCCGGAGGTCCTCCCCAATGTTTTTTTAATGGCCTTGCCGCGCAGGG
>CAWVZW010000024.1:0-42432 GCA_963934735.1 uncultured Planctomycetaceae bacterium | reverse complement strand
AATAATTAACTACGGCAAAACACTATGTCTGGAAAACTCAAAACTCTGACCCTCGGCTGTAAACTCAATCAGTACGAGACTCAGTATATCCGCGAGGGCTTGGAACTCGTCGGGGATCATGAGGTTCCCCGTGAAGAGCCGGCGGAACTGTGCGCATCGTCAACACCTGCACCGTCACAAACGAAGGGGATTCCAAGAGCCGTAAAGCCATTCGCCAGCTAGCACGCGAAAACCCAGATTCCCGAATCGTCGTCATGGGATGCTACGCCACTCGTGCGCCAGAAGAAGTACACGCACTTCCAAACGTTGTCGAAGTCGTAACCGGCAAACGTGAACTACCGGATATCTTAGGGCGGTTTGGAGTGATTGATATTCCGACGGGAATTTCAAATTTTGGCAATCGCCATCGCGCTTATATCAAAATACAAGACGGATGTTTATTGCGTTGCAGCTACTGCATCATTCCCCATGTACGCCCAGAACTTACCAGTCGTCCGATTGAGCACATTCTCGATGAAGCGCGACGGCTCATTGATAATGGCTACCGTGAACTAGTGTTAACCGGAGTACATATTGGACATTACGGCGTAGATTGGAATTTTGGTAAACCTCGCGAGCAATGGATTCGGCTGGCTGATCTCACACGCCAAATCGCTATGCTGCCTGGAGACTTCCGGATTCGAATTTCCAGCATTGAAGCAACCGAAGTTACACGTGAACTGATCGCTGTGTTAGGTGAACATGCGGCGAAAATCGTTCTGCATTTACATATTTGTCTGCAAAGTGGATCTGACGCAGTACTGCGAAGAATGCGACGACGCTGGGACACTCAAACATTTTTGCAACGCTGTAACCTAGTACGTGAAACGCTCGACAACCCAGCGATTACCACCGACATCATCACAGGATTTCCTGGTGAAACGGATGCTGAATTTAACGAAGGCCTCGCAACCATTCGGTCCGCCGCTTTCTCTAAAATCCATGTCTTTCCCTTCTCCGCTCGAAAAGGAACTCCCGCAGCCGACATGGACGATCAATTGCCCAAATCGTTAAAAAAACAACGTGGACGTGAAATTGCAACACTTGGTAAAGAGCTACAAACGGCGTATTATCAGAGTCTAATCGGTAGAAAGCTTGAGGTTCTAGTCGAAGCGGAGGATCGTAACAAACCACAACACTATATGGGTACTTCCTGCCGGTATGCACCCGTTGAGTTTCCCTGGAATCCAGAGCTATCAGCTCAGGTAAAACAGACGGAAAACAATAACCCCATCGGTCAACTCATTGAAGTAACTGCCACAGTGACGGCAGATGACCGAATCCTCGCAACGGTCATTAATTCCTAGGCAAGCGTCCGCTAGTAACCCAACGCCAACATACTCTAAAAACGGCTCAGAAAACTCGAGCCAATACTACGCTTTGGTACAAACGCTGGACGAGGTTGAATGTCAAACGGAATGCCGCTCAAGGCCCGTGGTTGGAAACTGTTCTGACTGCTGTTATTAATTGGCACGCGCTGAGCTTTGTAAATGCTCATAATTTTGTAAACAGTTGGATCAAATTGGAACTTGCCATCAAGTTGACGCACGCCAACACGGTCAAAACTACCAACGGTAACAATACTCTCATTGCGGTCGTGGAATTCATAGGCTTCGATGTTCTGTTTACGTAAAGCGGTGACTAAAAGATGAGCATCCTCGGCAGCTTTAACGAGCGCATTTGATACCTTGGCATCCTTGTCATATCCTTTTTCAATGTCGTAAACAACTTTGCCTCGAAATGTTGCCACTTGAACCGTATATTTTCCAGGGTTATCCAGCAAACTATATTCGACCCCGTCGTTCAATCGCTCGACGAACGGATCGAGTGCATTCTGAGTAAAGTACTCAGCTGAAATTGTTGGATTGCGAGTAATAAATGCGCGGCCCATCGAACCACGTTCGTGACGCTCCGGGTTTAAATTCAATTTATTCTGAATGAGTCGTAATCCCGCATACACTTGATTCGTCCCATCTTCTTTTGCTCGATCGAGAACTTGGGGTCGTAAGTATTTGATTTTTTCGAGCAAGGCTTGAGCATCTTCAGATTTAACCGATTCAAAATTACCAACCATAACGGCAACTTCGTTAAACCGGTGTCCCTTGTTGTAGACCATCGTCTTGGGCTGACCGTATTTATCCACTCCACGACCTTCAACACGATCTGTATAGTCATATGTTTTGCGATGAGTGAACGCTTCTAACTTATGCGCGCGACGCAACTCTAAAACTAATTGACGAGCCTGCTGTTCGGCGCCCTCACCGTGAAACGAAGTAGCTAACACCATCCAAGGCCCCTGCTTGTCCGTGACACGATAGTCGGCACTCGGATTCGCATCGACCTTCGTGAAGGGAAAAAATATATGATCAAATGGTGATTCCGCTTGGAGATGCGATTCAAATGTCGCGCTGGATAACAAGCTGAAAGTGATCGCTAGCAAGACTAATTTCGTTTTCATGTAGGCACCTACTGGTTTTCATCAGTCGAATAAGAGGTCGTAAATATGGCAGTTTTGTGCGGTGTCAAGATTAACAAACTGACTCTAGAAACGAAAGACCGATTTACAATTCACCAGCGGCGAGCAACGCCTTGATATCAGGCACAATCTTACGCATCGCACGTGAACGGTGACTTAAAACAGACTTAATAGCGGAACCCAACTCACCAAACGTACGGTGGTATTCTGCAATCTCAAACAACGGATCGTACCCAAAACCGTTACTGCCTGAGGGGCTGAAGCGAATACGACCATAGCAAACTTCTTCACAACATAGCCGTATCTTGCCAGTCGGGTCTGAAATCGCCATGTGGCATGTATAAAAGGCAATTCGTTGGGCCAAGGGTAAGTCGCCCAATTCCGCCAGCAATTTTTCATTATTCGATTCGTCTGTGGCCGCTTGACCTTCCATGTCGCTGTAGCGAGCAGAATAGACCCCTGGTGCATTTCCCAAAGGTGCGACGGATAAGCCACTATCTTCCCCGAGCACCCAGTGACCTAAATGCTGTGCTTGTTCAGCCGCCTTGAGTGCAGCGTTTTCAGAAAATGTCGTCCCTGTTTCTTCGACATCGAGTGCATTCGGGAATTCATCGAGAGTCCGTAGCGTCAGCCCTAATGGGGCTAACAATAACTCAAGTTCTAATCGCTTCTTTTGGTTGTGCGTACCTAGCACCAATACGTGATCCGTCATTTTCGCCCTGCTTGTCTGTTACGTCTCGTGTCTGAAGGACATATGAGCCGCCACGCTTTTCGCCATATTAAAGGGTTGGTGTTTTAGGTCGGCCGCTGAGGTAATATTGAAACGCGGCAACTAACGATTCCAAATCATCAGTATCAGCCATTATATAAAACGACTGTAATATACTTTGTAGAGATGCGGCTCGGTCAAAGAAAACTTGTACACCGCGACTATCTTGACTAATTCGGCGAATCATCACCCAGCCAAGTTGACGTTGCCGACCAAGGACACTCCGAGTAATTCCGGTTGGGCCAATGCTATAGTGCATCGGCACCCACAATCGCCAAGATACACTCACCAGCGCTAGCAATACGACACTGGGTACTAGTAGATTCGTCGTCAGTAAGTACACAACACATGCCCCAAGAAAATAACTCAAGAGAATGGCCCACGTTTTTTTCCAGTAAAATTTCAACGGCCAACAGACAATATGAACTTCGGGTCGTTCGGCAAGCGCCGAATTCGAACCGATCGAAGACCCCCGAGGGAGATTTGACTGAATAAAGGTTTGAGTCCTTTCCACGTCTGAGCTCGCTTGCGAGTGCATTTGTGCCGACTGGAGATCTTCTTGCTTAGATTCCATCAATCAAAGCGCCCCCTGTTGCTGCGGAGCATCGTCGTCAGAGTGGCCAGTCTGTGTATCCTGAGCAGCTCGAAGTTCATCAGCTAGTGTCACGGGCCCCTGTGAAGAACCCAAAATGGCTCCGCAAAACAAGTACATCGTAACGCCATAAATTAAAGTGGTGAACAGTAATATCGCGGCCAAACATATTCCAAAATGATCTTCGAGTAGCCGCTGAGGATTTAAAGTCCCACGCAAATTGGACGCAGATTGATTAGTCGTGGAAGCCTGTTCGCGATGCTTAGTCCAATCATCCCAACCCGCTTGTTGCGTCTCACGTTGCTGGTCGGAGGCGTGCAGGATTTGACTACGGGAGTCCATCATTTTATAGACAATTCCGACCATCAACAGTACGTAAACAAAGCCCCAAAGTGCGATTATCCAGCGTTTTGATTTTTGCGGTCGCTGGGACATTAAACGAACACTTCAGCTGAGTTTGAATTGGGTGGGTCACTTTTATCAACATTATCGTCTTCGTACAACAAACAAGAGACCTGGTGGTCTGTTCCAGATAATTGCGGCATCGTCGAAGCACAATGCCCGAGTACCTGAGGGCACCGATCTGCGAAAGAGCAGCCCTCGTATTCAATATCAGGTGAAGGGACTTCACCGGTAAGCGTAATGCGGTTGGCGCGAACATCAACCAGTGGATCGGGGACAGGTGCGGCTGAAAGCAGGGCAGTCGTGTAGGGATGTTTTGGGGAGTCATAAAGTTCTTTGGAATCTGCTAACTCAACAATCTTACCGAGATACATGACTCCTACGCGGTGAGCAATGTGCCGGACCACTGCGAGATCATGGGCAATGAACACATAGGAAACACCAAGCTTTTGTTGTAAATCCATTAACAGATTTATGACCTGAGCTTGAATCGAAACATCCAATGCCGAAACTGCTTCATCACAGATGATTAACTTAGGTTGAACCGCCAAAGCTCGAGCGATTCCAATGCGTTGCCGTTGTCCGCCGGAAAACTCGTGCGGATAACGATTCATATATTGCGGGCTTACCCCCACAAGTTCCATCAACCGAATAACCTCTAAGCGACGTCCTGTTTTATCACCAAATAATTTATAGTTCGCCATCGGCTCACGAATGATATTACCCACCATCATACGAGGGTTAAGCGACGCAAATGGATCTTGAAAAACCATTTGCACAGTCCGGCGGTGAGATATCATCGCTCTATCCGACAAATTATCAATACGTGTACCGTTTAGATGAATCGTTCCTTGCACCTTAGCACGATGAATCAAGTTTAGGATGGCTCTTGCCGTTGTTGATTTTCCGCACCCCGACTCGCCAACTAGGCCCAGAGTTTCCCCTTCCTTAACATCAAAATTGATACCATCGACCGCGCGAATCCAACGCTGAGGTTGCCCAAATTTACGCTTACCCGGAAAGTGTACTTTGAGATCATTGACACTTAGAATTGTGTTTTCGGAATTAGGCATGAGGTACCTCCTCGGAGCTTGCCGAGCGGGCCTGCTGGATTTGATCTGCATGGATACAGGCCACGACGTGAGATTCAGTGGTTTCGCTACCGATGCTGACAAGCTCAGGCACTGCGGCTGAACACTCGTCAGTTTTCCAATCGCAGCGCGGGGCAAATGCGCAACCCGCTGGCAGATTCATCATATCTGGTGGCTGCCCCTCGATCGCTTGCAACCGTTTTTGCTGAGGCTGATCCCAGCGTGGGGCTGAGTCCAGTAGCCCCAAAGTATAAGGATGACGAGCGGAGGCGAATAACGTCTTGGTATCGGCCTGTTCGACTTTGCGACCACCATACATCACCATGACACGGTCGCAAATACTAGCAACCACACCTAAATCATGAGTGATAAAAATAATCGCCATCCCGCGTTTGTCCTGCATCGCTTTTAGCAAATCCAGAATCTGTGCTTGAATCGTAACGTCCAGTGCCGTGGTTGGTTCATCGGCAATGAGAATATCGGGCTCACACGACAACGCCATCGCTATCATTACTCGTTGACGCATACCGCCACTGAACTGGTGCGGATATTCCGTAATCCGGCTCGCCGCCGCTGGAATACCGACTAACTCCAACAACTCCACAGCATGATCGATTGCTTGAGCACGCGTATGCCCAAGGTGTAACATACTGACTTCAATCAATTGCTCCTGGATCGACAAAAATGGATTGAGGGCGGTCATCGGGTCTTGGAAAATCATCGCAATGCGTTTCCCGCGTATCGTCTGAAATTGACGATGCGACAATTCCAGTAAATCATGTTCATCGAACAACGCTTCCCCACTTACCACTCGACCTGGTGGCTGTGGAATCAACCCCAACACCGTCAAATTAGTTACCGACTTACCCGAACCCGATTCCCCCACAATCCCTAAGGTTTCCCCTGGGTACAGATCAAAACTAATGTCGTTAACAGCGCGGACAATCCCGTCGTCCGTCACAAATTCGACTTCTAGGTTTTTCACTTGTAAAACGGGCTGGCCCATCGAATACTTTCTTAAAATTTTAAATCTATCACGACTAGATATATAATTGACTTGCTTTGAAACTCTCTGCGCCGCTAACGGTTCTTTAACTTGGGATCCAATGCATCACGAACTCCATCACCAAGGAAGTTTAAGGAGAACAAAGTTAACGCCAAAGCGAATCCGGAGAATATAATCATCCACCAATAGATTCGAATCGGCGTGATCACTTGAATCCCTTCGTTTACCAACATCCCCCATGAGATATCAGGCGCTTGGACCCCCATCCCCAAGAAAGACAGAAACGCTTCAAAACGAATTACAGCCGGTATCGTCAGTGTCAAATAAACAATCACAATCCCCATCACGTTGGGCACTAGGTGTTTAAAAATAATCCCCCACTTGCTCGTACCAATTGTCTTGGCGGCATCTACAAACTGTTCGTTCTTCAAGGACAACACTTGCCCGCGGACAACCCGTGCCATTGTCAGCCAATAGATCGCACCAATCATCAAAAAGAACACTGTGATTTGGTTAATTCCGTATGCATGTAAAGCATCGCGAACTTTGGGAGCGGACAAAAATGACATGATAAATATAACAATGAAGATAAAAGGAATCGAATAGGCAACGTCAATAATTCGCATCATGATGTTGTCAATGCGGCCACCAAAATAGCCCGAGATTGCACCGTAACTGACACCTATCAGTAAGGAAACCATCGTAGCGATTAAGCCACAGGCAAGTGATACACGCGAACCCCAACAAACCCGTGACAAAACATCTCGCCCAAGTTTGTCCGTACCACAAATCGAGGGAATACAATAATCACCGAAAACGAAGATCCGAAATTCAATCATTGGCTTAGAAATAAAGTTTGGATCATTCCAATAGACATTAATCGGATGGCGCGCCTCTAATCCTTCAATTTCCGCTTGCAGTGCTGCCCGGTCGTCTGACGTACTCATGTCTTGTAGCTCTTGCCGCTTGGACGCGAGAGTTTCGTCATATTCGACAATGCCCAATTTGAATGTCTTGAATTCAGGCGGTAATAATTCGCGTTGTTTGACATTCTGGAAAATTGGCGACTGCAGTGGCAGCGCCGGAGTGAGGATTGCCAACACGACAATAACAACTAATGTCCACAACGAAATCATCGACACGCGGTTACGCTTCAGACGCTTCCAGCCATCGGACCACAGCGACACGCCCTGTTGCGTACGGGCGTCTGCCATGACTTCCGCTAACCGCTGCAACTCCGTCCGTTTAGACGACTTGCCCGGTTGCTCGTCAGTTTTTGATGTTGGTGTTTGATTCATAGAAGGTGTTTAATCAAGCAATCGTGTGGTCATGTTAGTTGCTGTACTAGGTTTTAATTTGAGTTACGCCTCGGCTTATCAAGCAATTAAGCCAACTACTCCAACACAACGCGGGGATCAATGATGGAATAGGATAAGTCAACAAGTGTGTTCATGACGTAGAGCAATACGGTATACGTCAGCAAAGCTCCCATTCCTAAAGTAAAATCCCGTTGCAGCGCGGCTTCAATGAAATGGCTCCCCATGCCTGGAATCGCAAAGATCTTTTCCAATACTAAAGAGCCCGTTAAGATGCCAGCACAAGCCGGTCCTAAGTAGGAAACCACTGGTAAAATCGAACCTCGCAATGCATGACGCAAGATAACCGCCCGAGTGCTGAGGCCTTTGGCATAAGCTGTTCGTATATAATCGTTGCTCAATATTTCCAGCATCCCAGTTCGTGTGAGACGAGCAATATAGCCAGCGAACGGAGCGCCTAAACACATCGCAGGAAGCACAATTTGCTTTAGCTCGCCCCAACCAGCCGCTGGGAATAATTGGAAGTAAAACACGAACAGGACAATCGCCATAGACGCTAGCACAAAACTGGGGATGGCAATTCCTAGAGTCGCTAATAGCATAAACGAGAAATCATAAATGCTGGTTCTACGGACAGCCGAAACCACGCCGGCGGTCATCCCCAATAAAAGTGCAAAGGTCATTCCTAAAATGCCCAACGCAGCGGAAACCGGAAACCCTTGAGCCAAGACTTCATTAACCGTGAAGTCTTGCAGCTTGTAGCTAGGACCAAAATCAAAGCACATCGTATTCCATAAATGAGTTGTGTATTGCACATATAATGGGTCATCCAAATTGTAACGCTGCTCTAATTGAGCTCGCACTGATTCGGACAAAACGCGTTCACCATTTAAGGGGCCGCCTGGAATAGCGCGCATCAAGAAAAAAGATAACGTAAACACGACCCAAACCGTAATCAACATCCAGCCAAAACGTTTCAATAAAAAAACCAATACCTGCATTAGTTTGTATCCTCGCTTATCGAGTCATTCGTTGCAGATTCTTCGCGGCGGATCTTGATCAAGTGCAATGGATGGATGTCCTGCAAGTTAGCATGAAACCCTTCGATGCGCGGCTGTACCATGTTTTTGGAAACGTAAAAATAAATCGGCATGATGGCCTGTTCTTCCATTAAAATCGTCTCCGCCTCAACAAACAATTGCATTCTTGCCGCCGGATCCGGTTCACTCTTGGCCAGTTTAATATTGTGGTCATATTTGGCATTGCCCCAATTTGTTTGGTTGTTGGGACCGCCGGTAACAAACATATCTAGAAATGTATTGGGATCTGGGTAGTCGCCAATCCAGCCTGATCGCGCCACCATATAGTCGCCAGTTCGCAGTGAATCTAGAAACGATCCCCATTCCAAGTTCCGCAGGACGACGTTAATACCTAGATTCTTTTTCCAATCCTGCTGAATAACCTCGGCAATATCACGATGACTGTCAGCGGTATTGTACAGAATCTCGATCTGCGGCAACCCTTTACCATTGGGGTAGCCAGCCTCTGCAAGTAACTGACGAGCGAGTTTCACATTGTGCCCACTTCCCCGATAACCTTCATACCCATTCATTCCCGGTGGTACGAAACTACTAGCCGGCGATTGCCCTCCTTTGACGACATTGTCGACGATTGAACTTTTGTCAATTGCCAGGTTGAGGGCGCGACGCACTAAAGGGTTATTAAGCGGAGGCTTTTCAGTGTTGATTCGATAAAAGTACGACGCAAGAAACGGTGTCGACACAAAATCATCGCGTTTCTTCAAAATGGGGATCATCGTATTTGGTGGAGTTGTGTCCCAGTCGAGTTGTCCTGTTAAATACATGTTGAGACTGGTTGTTTCTGATTGAATCGACATCACATCGATGCTTTTCAATTCAACTTCCGCAGCGTTCCAGTACTGTTCGTTTTTCGTCAAACGAATACGATCACGAATACGTCGCTCGATGAGACGAAAGGGACCGTTGCTCACAATATGCTCGGCTTTAGTAAATCTCCGTGCACCGTACTGTTCAACACAACCACGGTGCACCGGGTGCAGCGGATAGAACGCTACCAGCTCTGGAAAAAATGCTGTCGCGCTGTTCAGTGTGACCTCTAAGTCCTGAGGCGATAACACTCGGATACCCACTTCGTTGAAATCGTAAAGAACGTGTTTACAAGGTTGAATATCGGATAATGGAAAATCGCCCGTGTAGGTTTGCTTGAGCTCGTCGATCCCCGCCAGTGAACCGTCCGCGGAGACAGCGTAGGCGATAGTCTCCGTTGCTGCAGTGTTGCTCGACTCGCTTTGGAACTCGACAACAAAAATTGCTTTGCCCGAAATTGCCTCAACTTCGTCTGTCGCGTCAATTTCTTGGTTGTCGCTGTCGGCGGTGTCAGCAGCTGGTAATATCAATTCCCGCAAAATACCTCGGCGAATCGTACCTCGGGGAAATAACTCCGGCGTCTTGCGATCTGCTAACTCGACCTCCACCTTATCGCCCACTGCTAACTGAACCGTGTTGAATTTCTCGGCTCCACGGACATAGAACAACTGATAGTTGTACTCCGAAGCAGTCTCTGGGTGGAGAAACCTCATCCAGGACCAAGCGAAATCTGTAGCGGTGACTGGGTCACCGTTGGTCCACCGCGCGTCTTCGCGAATGTGAAAACGATATACGGTACCGTCAGCGCTTACTGTAAAACGGTCCGCCATGCCTCGCGCAACCGGTTTCATCGGAATTCGTCCCAATTCATCAGGCTCCCCCGCTGGCATCGACCGCAATAAACCCTCGAACAATGCATTAATGACGCGGCCCTCAGGACTGCCTGTGGCTTGCGCTGGATCCATCGTTTTGATTTCTGCGCCGTTGTTGAACACGAAATCAGCGCGCGGCAAAGTTCCCATGCTGACTGCCCAAACAACAGCCCCTAATAAACCGAGCAATATTAATAGCGGAAAAAACTTGCGTACCAACTTGGATACCAACCCTCTAATGTGTTTGAACGAACATTTATCAATAGGAACTGAATAATAACATGTTACAACACCTCAGTAACAATGCAATCGATGCAATCCGCCTTCATTCGCATGTTCTAAGTCGAAGCTATTTTCGATTGATTATCGTTGCTTGCGATTGAATTCATCCCATGCTCCGTTTTTACACCTAACACCCTATGCAACATGAGCACGACTGCGACCCCTCAAGCGACCTACCGATGAATGATTCTCCGACACGAGTGGTCCAAGTTTATCCGACTAGTTTGGAAATTGGCGGCAGTATTCATAGAGAGCCATGCTAGCGGCGGTTGCAGCGTTATATGAAAACGGTTCTCCCCACACTGGGATTTCGATCGTCTGATCTAGTATCTCGAGTACATCATCGACAATGCCTTTGCGTTCATGGCCAATAATCAAAACGCACTTCGCGGGGAATTTGAACTGATGGATGTCTTGTGAATTGGTTGTTTGTTCGAGGCCTATTAGCGGGTAGCCATCGCTTTTCAATTTTTCCAAAACCGGACGCAAACTACGGCGCACTTCAAAATCCATATGTTGCTCCCCACCGCGAGATATTTTGGGGTCAATCGTTATATTTCCGCAAGCAATAAAGCGAGTGACTCCGCAACAGGCAGCAGCCCGCACCATGCGCGATACATTAATGTGGCTCTGCATTTCTGGGCAAGCAACGATCATCTCCCGCGGCGTTCTCAAAGACGTTACCTGCTTGTGACGCTGGTGAACAAATTCTGGCATAATATCTCCTCACACGTACACAGATTGGTGAACCGTCAAAGAAAAAGCCGCCATAGTACAAACATACTACGGCGGCTAGTAACTACCCCGCTAGGATTTGAACCTAGAATATGGGTACCAAAAACCCAGGTGTTACCATTACACTACGGGGTATCTTATCCACCAACAAATTAACATTTTTACTAATGAATAGCCCGTATTATATACCCAAAAAACCGATTCACGACCAGCAGAGTATCGCCCGCAATTCATAGAAATGGGGATTTTTTCCGATGAGCGTATTCAAACAAGAGCCCAGAAAAGCCTTATTAACGATTCGCAACGGTAAAAGCTAGTTGTTCCAACTCCATAGCGAGGTCCACGCCGATCACTCGTACATTGTCTGGGACATTAATAGTAACCGGCGCAAAATTCAAAATACCTTCAACTCCGATTTTCACAACTTCATCGGCAATCAATTGAGCTACTTGAGATGGTACAGCGATCGCGGCTAAGCGAATCTTGTGCTCCCGCGCTACTGTGCTTAATTGATCCATACTATAAACCGGCACGCCTTCAATCCGAGTACCAATTGATTTTGGGTCAACATCAAACGCCGCAACAAAGCGAAACCCCTGTTGGTTAAAGCCCTTATAACGCAACAAAGCGCGTCCAAGATTACCAATACCAACGAGAGCGACATTCCAAGTCGAGTCGGTTCCCATGATCCGTTTGATCGCAAAAACCAACTCTTGACACTTGTAGCCAATGCCCGGATGCCCGAATTGTCCAAAATGGGCGAAGTCTTTGCGGACTTGAGCACCGTTGAGGCCCAATAGTTTTCCTAATTCAGTACTATTGGTTGTTTCATTGCCATCACGCAGTAAATGCTGAGCTTCGCGGAGGTATAAACTCAAACGACCCATGACGGCACGAGGCACCGTAGGGTCTCCATCTGCATTAAAAAGCTGAGTTTTTTTATCGGTCATTAAAACAAATCTACCGCATAAAGCTCTTTTACTGAACAACCCAAAACAACAGCCTCAAGAAAAACCGTCAGACCACATCATACTGTTTATTGAGTGCTGAGGTGACTTAGAAACCAATGATTAGGTTCAGCAGCATTAGTCAGAGTCTTAATTCATAGGTTTATAGATGCATATTGCTTTGATTACCAAGACCGTGCTAAATACCCCATAAGGTAAACAACACCCTACAGTACTGACAATCGATACCACCGGACACAATGTTGGTCTGTTTTTGTTACTCAACCCTTTTTACTTAAACCACCTATCTTTTATCGGTAACTCTTGATGTAGCTAGTGGTAGATAGACCAATCTACCCTCAAGGCGGCTATTTTTATTATCCGATAATAAAGATAAGCGTCGACTCTAGTGCCAGGACACACAATGACTGGGGCCAGTAGGAATTGGGCCTCCAAACTTCAACTCAATCAAGTATTGAGCGAGTTTGGATCACTTGATGGAACAAGGTCGATCGCAGAGTTCTTACCAATATATTTGGCAACTACTCTAAATAACCTTGATGCGAGTTATGTTGAAATCCATTTTGTAAAATTCGAATTTCCGAAAGAGTACCCCTACTATGAATACCCGATGGAGTGTGTCCACCGTTGCAGTCATGCTTTGTATGCTGCTTTCCACTACAGCCGAAGCTGGATATTTAGGTCTAGCTAGTTATCGCAATTGCGGGATTGCGGAACCGGCCACGTTTGTTGGGGCTCAACCCCTCACACAAACCATTATGCGTACTCGGCGACGAGTCGTTATGGATCAGCATCAGGTAACGTGTTACAAAACGGTCTACAACAAAATCGTTGAAAACAAAGAGGTCGAATGCGTAAAGTACATCACCGAATCGAAACTAAAAGACGTTAACTACACAGTCCGTCGACCAGTGTACGAAACAAAATATCGAACGGTAAACTACACAACTTCGAAACCCGTGTGGGAAACTAAAACACGGACGATCAGCCATACGGTTCGCAAGCCAGTTTGGGAAAATCGCACTAAGAGCTTTACCTACAATGTGGTTAAACCGGTCTGGGAAACCAAGTCTCGCACGATCGACTACACCGTTTCCAAACCCGTATACGAATCTAAAGTTCGCACCATTAGCTACAATGTGACGCGACCGGTATGGGAAACGAAATCCCGCACGATCAATTACACCGTCCACAAACCTGTGTGGGAAACCAAAACCCGTGTAATTAACTACACCGTGCGTAAGCCTGTGTATGAATCCAAGATGCGAACGGTTTCCAACGTAATTCGCAAACCTGTGCACTACACAAAAACGATCCAAATCAAATCGGGCCATTGGGAAACTAAAATCACAGAATGCCCAGGGCCTATACGTCGCCGAGTTGTACGTACACCTGGCTGTTGGACTTGGGATCCCTGCGCCTGCCGACGAATTTTCGTTCCTGGCGAATGTCATGTGGTCGAAGTCCAATGTCCGCCACGCCAAATCTGCAAGCGTACTTGGGTTCCAGAAATCTCAACGCAAGAAGTTCCCTGTGTCAAATACGTTCGTGAAACTGTGACTAAACAGATTCCCTATACAGTTTGTCGCTGGGTCAACGAAGCAAAACAACGCACGAGCACTTACCGAGTTTGTAAAATGGTACCGGAAACCAAAAGCAAAACTTGTACTTACCGCGTTTGTCGCATGGTAACGGAATCCAAAACAAAGCAAATCCCTTATACGGTTTGTCGGATTGTCAAAGAAACGAAACAACGCACCGAGACGTACAACGTTTGTCGCATGGTTCGCGAACAAAAGGTACGACATTGCAACTACAAAGTGCTGCGGATCGTACCGGAAACCGTCACTCGAGAGCAAACCTATCGCGTTTGCAAGATGGTTGAAGAAGCCAAGACCAAGCAAGTACCTTATCAGACTTGTCGCTACGTTACGGAAACTAAAACCGAGCAGGTTCCCTACACCGTTCGCAAGCCGGTCACTTACACGAAAGTTGTACAAACATGCAAAACGGTGCCAACTCAAGTGCCTTACACGGTCACACGCTGTGTGCCACGTATTGTCTGTGAACAAGTGCCGGTCACGATTTGTGTACCCAACCCTTGCAGCCTACTGAGACGCCGATTTATCCTCGATTGCTGCAACTAAGACAAGTTGGACCTGCGGATACAATCTATTCCACCAGTGGTACGGCCAGATCTTTATCGAGCCGCATGATATACAGCAATGCAATGTAGTCGTACAGCCCATGCGCAACCACGGCCGGCAAAAGCGAATCCGTTAATAGGACTAAGTAGCCTAAATAAATCCCGATGGCAAGAGTCATAGAGAAGTACATCGGGGTTAGCGCATGCATTGCTCCGAATACCAAGGCCACAATCAGAATCGCGGTCCACTGAACCACCTCTGGGGACCATGTACCGGGCAACAGCCAAACAATCCCCTGTATCCCAAACCCACGAAACAGCCACTCTTCACCAAAGCCAGCTCCCATCGCTATTAAGAGCAGAGCCCAACTTGGCATGCCCCTAAAAAATGGAGCCAATTTTGTTTGCACTAATTCACGCAACTCAACCAACGGTCGCCAGGGTACCATCGCAGTGAGCACGATCGACAGCAACATGGGAATCGTCGCAAATAGCCCAAATGCGACTCCCCAACTCCAATGAGCGTCACCCAATAATTGCCCACTGATCGAACCAGCGTTAGGCAAACCACAAACCCACATCATCACCAATGCAATGGGCACCATCAGATATTCCGCCACAACAAATTTCGTGAATATACGTTTCCAGCTTTCAGACGCCTCTGGAGCATCCGCGGGCATCACATCTGCTAGATCATCAACTTCATCCACAATGAATTAACCATTCTTCGTTAACGTTATCTCGGTTGTCGCCGTGAAGAGACATGCTTTTGGTCGATTGACAAAATACATATTTCACTGGTAAATTGGACAACTTATAGCGACCCCTGCTTAACCAACGGTAAGCATCCTTTTATAAAAGCACAACCGTATATAAGAGACTTTATTCCCCTTGTTGGAAACTAGGTCTTGATTAGGGTAGAAAAACAACCACATCGGTTTGGCAAACTATATTTGTCAAATGACAAATATATAAACAAACATCTATTCAAATTAGACACTTCCTCATTTCGATCATCGCAGCGGTCTCGGTACAAATATTGTTTGCCGGTTTAGACTGCCCTCAGAGTCAATAAGTTTCTGACAGATCGAATTCCAAATTAACTACCCCTCACTAAATTAGGGCATCAAGTCAACATGGCATCTAAGAACCGCAAAGCAACTAAACGTACTAAAAAAATGGTTTACTATTTTGGTAAGACCAAAACCGAAGGCCAGAATGTCACCAAGGATATTCTCGGCGGTAAAGGCAAGAACCTTGCTGGCATGACCGACATTGGCCTGCCAGTCCCTCCAGGTTTTACAATCACCACAGAGGTGTGTGCTAACTACTATGCCCATGGTGAAAATCTTCCGACTGGTTTGATGGACAGCGTCCAAAAAAACATCCGTACTCTTGAACGAGAACTCAAGAAGGAGTTTGGTGACGCCAAAAACCCACTGCTAGTATCCGTCCGTTCCGGTGCGGCTGTATCGATGCCAGGTATGATGAATACTATCTTGAACCTTGGTTTGACCGACATTGCAGTGGAAGGACTTGCCACCGCCACCGGCAACCGTCGCTTTGCTTACGATGCCTATCGCCGCTTAATCAATATGTATGGCGATGTTGTCATGGGGATGGACCACGAACACTTCGAAAAAGAATTCGACATTATCAAGAAGAAATACAAAGTTGCTGATGACACCGATGTCCCCGAACAAGGACTTGTCGAATTAGTTACGGCCTACAAAAAAGCCTACAAAAAACATACTCGTACCGACTTCCCACAAGACCCGATCAAACAGCTAAAGCTTGCCGTGGAAGCAGTCTTTTCTTCTTGGAATACCCACCGCGCTGTCCGGTATCGTGAAGTCGAAGGAATTCGCGGGCTACTCGGAACAGCTGTTAATGTCCAAGCAATGGCTTACGGCAATATGGGCGACGATTCCGGTACCGGTGTTGCATTTACTCGAAACCCGTCAACGGGCGAGAACAAGTTTTACGGTGAGTTCCTAATCAATGCACAAGGTGAAGATGTGGTCGCTGGTATACGAACCCCACAACCTGTCATCGAAATGCGTAAATGGAACGATTCGATTTATAAACAACTGATCAGCATCAAAAAAGTTCTTGAAGAGAACTACCGAGACATGCAAGATATTGAGTTCACGATCGAGAAGGGCAAGTTGTTCATGCTGCAGACTCGTAATGGAAAACGAACAGGTGCTGCCGCTGTCAAAATGGCGTGTGATATGGTTCGCGAAAAACTCATCACCGAAAAAGAAGCCCTGTTGCGGATCCCCGCGAACGATCTGACTCAAATTTTGCTCCCCAGTTTCACAGTAGCTAGCAAGGCTAACGCTGAACTTTTGACCATCGGACTACCCGCATCGCCGGGAGCATCGGTCGGAAAACCAGCATTCTCCGCTGAGGAAGCCGTCAAACGAACGGCTGCCGGCGAAAAGGTACTCTTGGTTCGTAAAGAAACCAGTCCCGAAGATATCGATGGGATGCACAGCGCTGCTGGTATTCTCACAAGTACCGGTGGGATGACAAGTCACGCCGCCGTTGTCGCTCGTGGATGGGGACGTTGTTGTGTCGCTGGTGCGGGTGAAGTACGCATTAACGAAGAAAAACGTACTTTTACCGTGAACGGTCGCAAGTTCACCGATAAAGATATAATTAGCTTAGACGGCTCAACTGGTGAAGTCATGCGAGGTGCAGTGGAAACTTCCGAGCCTTCACTGTCGGGCGACTTCTCACGTATCATGCGTTGGTCCGATAAATATCGTCGACTCGATGTTCGCACCAATGCCGACACACCTGCAGATGCACAAAAAGCTCGGAAATTTGGCGCTCAAGGCATCGGACTGTGCCGCACCGAACATATGTTCTTCGAAGGAGATCGTATTTTAGCTATGCGAGAAATGATTCTTGCGGAAAACGTAAAGGACCGACAAAAGGCGCTCAAAAAATTACTGCCTTTCCAACGTCGAGACTTCGTTGGCATCTTCACAGCAATGAAGGGCTTGCCGGTCACCGTTCGCTTACTGGATCCACCACTACACGAATTTGTGCCACACGAAGAAAAGAGCCAAAAACAACTCGCAAAGAGAATGGGCGTGAAAGTTGCGGCGATCCAAGAACGTGTCGAGCAACTAGAAGAATCCAACCCCATGCTTGGACATCGAGGTTGTCGACTGAGTGTGACTTATCCAGAAATTCTTGAAATGCAAGTGACTGCGATTGTCGAAGCTGCCATCTTGTGTAAAAAGAAACGCGTCAATGCGATCGTCGAAATCATGATTCCACTCGTAGGTACTGCCAGCGAATTGGAATTGTTGCGTGGTAAAGTCGCTGAAACGATCGCGGCCACCAAAGCTCGCCGAAAATTTAATGGTGATTTGAATATCCTGATCGGTACTATGCTAGAAATTCCTCGTGCTTGCCTTACAGCTGATGAAGTTGCTGAGCATGCCGAGTTCTTTAGTTTTGGAACGAACGACCTTACGCAAATGACGTTTGGTTACAGCCGTGATGATATCAACAGCTTCTTGCCCGACTATTTGTCACAAGAAATCCTACCCGTTGACCCATTCCAATCACTCGACACATCCGGTGTTGGGCAATTGGTCGAAATGGGGGTTGCTAAAGGTCGAGCGACAAAGCCAAACCTAAAAATCGGAATTTGCGGTGAACATGGCGGAGACCCCGCTTCCATTGAATTCTGTGATAAGATTGGTTTAAACTATGTTAGCTGTTCACCATTCCGAGTACCTATTGCTCGCCTCGCAGCCGCTCAAGCTGCGTTGTCTCGATAACGTTTTATTAACACTCCCTGCTTGCAGGTTATATACAGGAACAACATATAATGTCTGATGAAATCAATGCCAAGCTTTCTCAAGCGGAAACGTTAAAGGACGACGGTAAGATCGACGAGGCCATTACTTTGCTGCTTGAGATTCTTGAAGAAGCCCCGCAACATACAATCTGCCACTTCACTTTAGCAGTGCTCTACGGCAGAATAGACCAGCACGCCAAAGCGGTTGAACATGGCGAAACTGCCGTGCAGCTCGAGCCCATGGACCCGTTTAGCTACACCGCAATGAGTGTCACATACCAACGCGCTTATGCGGGTACCGATGACCATAGCTATATTGCCAAAGCAGAAGATGCGATGGAAAAAAGCCGACAGGTTGCCCAGCAACAACAAATCCCTGGCCAAGGTCCATCCTGCTAACATGCATGGATGCGTCCGATCGGTATGAATCAATCTGAATCAATAGATCGGAATTGCTATGACCGCTGTGGCTTATTTAGATAACAATGCGACAACTCCAATTGCGCCAGTTGTCTATGAAGCCATGCTGCCATATTTGACCGAGTATTTTGGCAACCCTTCAAGCTCACATATCAAAGGGACTCAACTCGGTAATGTCATTGATACCGCTCGAGGCCACGTCGCCTCGTTTTTGGGTGCAGCGACTGACGAGATTACGTTTACTTCCGGTGGTAGTGAAAGTAATAACCATGTCCTCAAAGGGATCTTTCTTGATCGTCAACTAGGCCGTGAAGGACTGCTCTCTGGTCATCTAATCATTTCCGAGTTTGAACACCCTGCGATTCAACAACCAGCAGCGTATTTGGAGGATTTAGGGGTCCGCGTTACGCGAGTTGGCTGTGATGCCAAAGGCGTTATCGACCCAAGTGTTATTGAACAAGCGATGTGTGATGATACTCGACTTGTTAGCATCATGCATGCAAACAACGAGATCGGCGCTATTCAACCGATCCGAGAAATTGCTGACCTCTGCCATCAACACAAAGTTCTTTGCCATACCGATGCCGCGCAGAGTCTGGGAAAAATCGACGTCGATGTAAGTGAACTGCAAGTCGACTTTCTAACACTCGCCGGACACAAACTGTATGCGCCTAAAGGCGTCGGCGCATTGTTTATTCGTAATGGAATCAAACTAGAATCATTAATTCATGGCGCGAATCATGAGAATGGAGTCCGCGCGGGAACAGAGAACACTCCCTATTGGATTGGCTTAGGTGTGGCTTGTGAAATGCTCATGGAAAACCCGGTTGGACATCGAAATGCAATCGCCGAGATGCGAGATGACCTATTGAATCTTTTGACGCTCGGTACCGATGCAACCGTTAGCGTCAATGGGCAATATGATGACCCAATCGAAGACCGAGCGAAACGGTTACCGAACACGCTCAGTGTCAATTTTCCTGGCGTCACGGGCGAACAACTTCTGGCAGCAACTCCGCATGTCTGCGCATCGACAGGTGCAGCCTGTCATAGTGGAGAAACGAAAATGTCCGACACACTACGTGCGATCGGGCTCACAGCCGATGTGGCACAAGGGACGGTTCGTTTGAGTCTTGGTTGGTTTACCACTCCCGCCGAAGTCCTTGCCGGTGCAGCCGAACTGATTAAGAGCTGGAAAAATCTAACTGCTGCCAATCGCTAATCCACGTTCACATCGATCGTGGTATCTAAATAGACTGTAGCAACACGCCAAAACCGGTCGATGATTCAGTAGTTTCAATACTAATTGCATACTATGCAAGGCGATACGGAAATACATCGAACTAATAATAAGATGCGTAATTACCAGCTTGTAGGTTTACTCAGGTCGATAGGTACCGTCCTCGGAATCACACTCGCGAGCCACGCTAACGTTTTTTCACAAGATCCTGCCACGCCTCCGACTGTACCAAGTGACACCGCTCCAGAGATGCTTCCGGAAACAGTTGTTGTCGGACGGCCAGATTCGTTTCCGCGGACGCCATTAAGCGGCAATACAATATTGTCACCCGGTGGATTGGCCACTAGTCAACGTACCAACGGTAACTCCGTAACCATTATCAGCTCTGAAGATTTCGAAAGATCTGGGCATACGACGGTTTTAGAGGCACTGCGAAACCAGCTAGGTATTACGACGGCTCGCAGCGGTGGCAACGGTTCACTGACTTCGCTGTTTCTCCGCGGATCTAATTCTGCCCACACCAAAGTGTTGCTGGACGGTATTCCGTTAAATGATCCATCGAGTGCTTCGCGAGCTTTTGATTTTGGCAACCTCACCACAGATAACATCGAGCGGATTGAAATACTACGAGGTCCACAAAGTGTTCTATATGGAAGCGATGCAATAGGCGGCGTCATCAATATCATCACCAAACGTGGCAACGGGCCTCGGAAAATGAGACTATCAGCTTACGGTGGCAGTCTGGGGACGAGCTTTCAGAGCCTACGCTACAGTGGCGGTGATGACGACTCATACTACAGCATCGGTGGCTCCTACCTCGACACGCACAGCGTATCTCAAGCTGCCGCTCGGTTTGGAAACACCGAGCATGACGACTTTGACGTCGGCACGCTATCAGGACGATTCGGCTGGAACCCCTCAGAAACGCTGAATATCGACTATGTCTTTCGCTATACCTCTGCTGACGTCGAAGTCGATGATTGGGCTTTTGGCGAGCCTAACCCAGTAGACAATCTAGTTCGAGCGAACCTCACTCGAAATTTTTCGAATCGCATTCAGATTTCTAAGACAGCATTGGCGGGCCGTTTAGAACACCGAGTTGGATTTAGTTTGACAGATTATCAACGCATT
Organism: uncultured Planctomycetaceae bacterium; assembly: GCA_963934735.1. Taxonomy (GTDB): domain Bacteria; phylum Planctomycetota; class Planctomycetia; order Pirellulales; family Pirellulaceae; genus UBA721. Next base: position 21,217 of record CAWVZW010000024.1, on the reverse strand, counting down.
GATACAGCTGTGCCTAATGCGTTCTTTGACGCGTTCTTTCAAGGTCAACGACGCACGGTGGACTATCAAGCAAATTACGTTGTCAACGATAACAATTTGTTAACCGTCGGGTCCGTCTATGAACATGAAGAGGCTGAGAGTGAACATAACCCCATAAACAACCAAACCAACGCGGCCGTGTTTCTACAAAACCAAATGACTCTGAGAGATAATTGGCACGCCACAGTGGGTGTCCGTTGGGACGACTACAGCACAGCCGGAGAGGCCAACACCTATCGTCTTAATAGCGTCTACTACTTAAACGAAATCGATAAGTTGCATGCCTCACTAGGCAGCGGATTTCGAGCTCCGGCATTAGCCGAAAATCTATTCGCCTTTGGCAATCCTGATTTGCGACCCGAGACCAGTAAGGGTTGGGAAGTTGGCTACACACGATCGCTGTTCGACGAAACCGTGCTGGCTGATGTTACTTATTTTCGTAATGACTTTGAGGATTTAATCGTCTGGAATCCAAGTTTGTTTATTTTGGACAATGTTGGGCAGGCACGTTCAGCCGGAGTCGAAGTTTCTCTAGCTTGGCAATTTAATGTGCAAACGCGGATTGATGCCAACTATACAATGACCGACACCGTTGACCGTAGTACTGGAAGAGAACTGCTGCGACGACCTCGGCACAAATCCCACATTGCTTTGACACGTGCTCTAAACAACAGCAAAACTGAAATCGGTTTCTCGCTGGGGTATACCGGTAGCCGCTTGGACAATCCTCCAGGACTGCCGCAACGGGAGCTAAAACATTTCATGTTACTTAATCTGCATGCGAATCATCAAATTGATGAACATTGGTTGTTTTTTGTCCGAGCGCAGAATATTACCAACGAATCGTACGAAGAAATCTACGGCTTCGGCACTCCCGGCGCTACCGTTCAAGCCGGCCTGACGTTGACTCGATAAGCGACCACGATGCAATGTCATCTGTTGTCGTTTTGCCTTAGAATGAAGGCACGATATAACCGCAACTTCCGCATAATCCCCTATGGTTCCCCATGCCTCATTTAATCCCCAACATCAAATGGCTATTGTTCTTGATTTGTATTGCTCCGATTTCCGCGGAGGGCCAGAGCGAACAAGGTTCTCAAAAGTGGCGCAGCCTGTTTGATGGCAAGACGATGCAAAACTGGAAGAAGACGAACTTTGGTGGTGAAGGTGATGTGCAAATAACGAAGAAGCAGATTTTAATGGAATTCGGTTATTCCATGTCTGGTATTACCTATACCGGCAAGGCCTTGCCCAAAACAAACTACGAATTACGTGTGGATGCCATTAAACTCGACGGCAACGATTTCTTTTGTGGCATGACGTTTCCCGTCGCCGACGCCTACTGTAGTTTTATTGTCGGCGGTTGGGGTGGCGCTGTGGTGGGCCTTTCAAGTCTAGATGGGCTCGATGCCTCTGAAAACGAAACAACTCGTTATATGACGTTCGATCACAACAAATGGTATCGAATCCGAGTACGGGTTGAACCTCATCAGATCCGCTGCTGGATCAATCGCAAACTCGTGGTCTATCAAGGCATTGAAGGCCGAGAAATAACGACTCGTAATGAAGTCAGTCTAAGCCAACCACTTGGTTTTGCGACATGGGAAACACGAGCGGCACTAAAGAACATTCAAGTCCGCGAACTCAAAGTTAAACAATCAAAGTAGTCCAAAAAGGATTTGTTGTGATTCACGACGACGCCAACGCCGAAAACAAGGCACTTACCGATGATGAGCTCGCTGCTTGGGTAACACACGAACACTTCATGCAGTTGGCGCTGCAGCAAGCGCACTATGCGGGTGAACTCAAAGAAGTACCTGTCGGGGCTGTTATTGTGAAGCAAGGTAATGTCATTGCAGCGGCTCATAACCAATGCGAACAGTTGCATGATGCCACGGCCCATGCTGAGATGATCGCGATTACCCAGGCGGCCGAAGCGGTCGGAGATTGGCGTCTAGAAGACTGCACGATGTATGTGACGTTAGAGCCTTGTACGATGTGTAGCGGAGCAATTCTTCAATCGCGTATACCCTTGGTTGTGTATGGCGCTGTGGACCCTAAGGGAGGAGCCGTAGAGTCGTTGTACCAATTACTCAATGACAGTCGTTTGAATCATCAAGCAGCCATCGTCCGTGGAGTACTTGCTGAGCCATGTGGTGCTATTCTTACGGATTTTTTCCAAGCACTAAGAAAGCTAGATAACTAACGGTCGATTTGCTTTTAACAAAGCGAGTCGAAATAAACCTAATTTGATAGGAAATCTCTTTTTGTACTCTTAACTTGTCGGGCACAGAGGTATTTTCCTTATTTATTAGACAGTAGAGGCTCTAATTTGCCGATTATTATTATAGATTCCGTTGTCAAAGTTGTTTTCGTTGTTTTCTACCGAACACATGCCCACAGAACTAAGTTTCTTAGTATATTTATCTTTCCTAGGTCGGTACTACAACCTATAATTTAGTCGAGCTTATTAAGACCGGATGATTAGGTTGAGTACTCACATTTAACAACACTTTATTAGGATGGCTTAACAATATGTTATCAGCGAAACTCAATCGTAAAAAATCCAATGGTGGTTTTACTTTAATTGAATTGTTAGTAGTAATATCAATTATTGCTGTCCTCGCTGGGCTTTTACTTCCGGCTATCGGAATGGTCCGTGCAAGTGCTCGCACTGCCCAGTGTTCGAACAACTTGCGTCAATTAGGATTAGCAACTTTAGCTTTTGAACAAGCCAAGTCACGTTTTCCGGGTAGTTCTGAGATTATCGCACGAAATCGGTTTAATAACACAGCAGGTAGACCCGCTTCATGGTTGACTGTCTTAATGCCATATATAGACCAATCTGCCGTCTACAACCAATGGGATACCGCCAACAGGCAAGTCTTTAGGACTGTACAAAACAATTATCGAAGGCAAGGGATTGCTTCTCCAAATATTGTTCCTAACGTTACTAATTTACTTTGCCCATCTGATTATTCTTTAGGTAATTCGAGATCGCCTTCGTTCAACAATGGAAACGCTTTACTGTCGAATTGGCTTGGTAACGAACAACTACCAGAAACATCTTATGTTGCGAATGCAGGGAGAGCTCAGTCTCATCCTAATATTGCAAAAAAAGCCGACGGAATATTTCTCGATCGCGTTTTCAAAACTAATCAAACTTTCCGAACAACCGATCTAAGTGATGGGGCAACTCAAACGTTAATGCTCAGCGAAAACATGCAGGCAACCTACTGGTCACAAGCTGGGCATGGCTGGACCACAAATATGGCGGATATTGAGACCACCCTAGCATCGACACAGAACATCGTAAACAATCAGGCGGCTGGACCTGCCGCAAGATACGATAACTTGATGTATTGGCAAGACTATAATGAAGGTTCACCCTCGGCTCCATTTGGCACTATAAGCACTCACCTTATTAATGGAAAGGGAGCCACCGAAGACATTGTAACCGGAAATTTAAGTGCAGATTTTCTAGCACAAAAATACCCTAATATTAGGCCGATTTTTTTATCGGGCTTAATGGCTCGCCCTTCAAGTGGTCACTCTGGAGGCGTTAATGCTGTTTTCGCTGATGGCCATACTCAATTTCTGAATGAAGACATTGAATACACGATATACCAAGCTCTCATGACTCCAGACACTCCTAACTCAAACATGGACTTACCTGGTTACATCCTCAAAGGCAGCGATTACGGAACGCCATAAGCGACCATTCGCGTTCCATTCGCGGTGCGGCTAATTTGTTTGGTGGGCGATGTTGACGTTGACGGCGCCGTTTTGTTTGGCGATGTCCAGAGCACGCACGAAAGCAGAAAAGTTAATGTCCGAGTCACCTCGGATCGTTATTGTTTTTTCGTCTGAATCTTGTAACAGCTTACGGATTTCTGGGCCGAGTGTTTCAAATGTGACTTGCTGTTTGTTGATGTAGATAGTGTCGTCGCTTGAAAGTGTGACCATGATCTTGTCACTAGAGGAGACGCTGCCCGCTTCCGCTGTTGGCAATGTCAGCTTGATAGATGGCGTTAGGAAGGTTGAGGAAAGCATGAAGAAAATGAGCAATTGAAAGATACAGTCAATCAGTGGGCTCAGTTCCATCCGCAATCCTGGGCGTCGTTGTCGCTGGATCGGTTTCATTGCTCAGTTCCCTTGGCGTACCATTCATTGAGCCTGGATGAAACCCAACTCATTTGCAATGTAAGTGCGGCAATGCGATTGTCGAGGAAATGGTAGATTGCCAGGGTTGGGAGGGCAACGGTGAGGCCGAACACTGTGGTCAATAGGGCAGTCCAGATTCCAGATGCGAGATCACTGGGTTGCACTTGGCCTCCTGCTTGTTCGATCGCATAGAACGCATCGACAAGACCGCAGACTGTCCCTAAGAGACCAATCATCGGAGCCAATGTGCCTATGACGGAAAGCCAGTTAATACGTCGCTCGAGAATCGTGATTTGTTCTGATGCTTCTCGACCGACAATTTCGTCGCGTAATTCTTGTGACACATCGCTGTGTTGTAGGGCACAGCTCGCAATTGTTGCGAGGGGGAAGTTGATGGATTTAAGCCAGGTGATAATGTCTGCTGGTGATTGTGTGGCGAGTCGTTGCTCGAGCTTGGCGGCAAAGTTGTGGTAGTTTCCGCGGCGGTAAACAAGCACGATCGTCCGCTCGATCGTCACGCAGACCGCAACGACGGAACAGAGTAGTAGCGGGTACATGACGAAACCACCCTGCTGAAATAATTGAAAAAGTGTTTTTCCCCAAAACATGGTCGTGGTCTTCCTAGCCCTTCTTGTTGTATTCTCTATTTAATGCAAGTTTGCTTGCGAAAAATAGGCTGACTCTGCCTTTAGTTCTTATCGCTGCTTGAAAGTGTACATTCCGGTAACAAAAATTCTCGTTTCGATTAGTTTTCGTTAGTGATGCTCATAAAGCTATTACCAGACGACATTACTATTGAGACTTAGTATCGAATGGATATGATATGTTTGAATATGGTAATAAGTCGTTAGATTGTCAAGTGTTTGATCTATTATTACAGTGTTTAATGGAATTATGTGTTAAATATATAAGATACACCTATGCGGTGATTGACATTATGTCTCAATAGTGTTATTTTTGTGCTTAATCGTTGCAGTCAACGATTCACGAATTGTGCGTAAGGAAGAATAGGTTTTGGCTAAGCAAATACTACTACAGGATAGTCTCTTTTGCATATTGCTCTTATTTAGTGCGTTTGGCCACTTTGCGTTAGGGTATCTTGGATCTTCTGTAGAAATTACGCCGCCAAAAGTCTTGGCTCGCGAGCAGGGTGAAAACACAGTGCGAGTGCAGTTGGTATCGGCTGTAAAGCCATCAGTGATGTCTGAATTGCCCGAGTTACCACCGCAACCACAAGTTGTGGTCGACGAGAATGATGCTGAATTACCCCAGCGGACCGAGCAACTAGATAGCCAGCGAGTTGCGAAGCATATTGCGTTGCCGAACAAGCTTGCGAATTCAGAATACCGGGTACCCGAGTCACAACCCCAGCAACGACAAAAGCAAGATTTGCCCGAAGATTCTCGGCAAATCAAGATGGTTCAACGCGAAGTGCAACCACTCGATATTCCAATGGAACAGGCTGAAATGGCACTTAAGGTAGAGCCTCGAGAAGGCAATGCTGAGGCAGATTTGGTCAATCAAGGGACTCGCGGGGCAATCGTTCCTCCTCAATTAAACGCTGAAAACAAAGACCCAGCCTATCCGCCAGCACTGCTTGGTCGCAAAGTGGAGGGCCGTGTGGTATTGTTGGTTTCCGTGCTGCAGACCGGCCGAGTGGGTAAGATTGCTGTACATACAGCCTCTGGGCAGAAAGAGCTCGATGCTGCTGCTGTCGCAGCAGTAGCTAATTGGCGATTCTCGCCAGGTACTCGAGGTGGCAAGGTTCAAGAGATGGATGTGCTTGTCCCTGTTACCTTCAAAATCGTCACCGGTAACCGTCGTCGTAAGTAAAGACTGCTCGATACTACCCAAAGCGATTCTAGATTAAAACGGGCGTTCCGCCCGCGGGCAAGCCCTTCAATTTTTTTTATAAAAAATGTTGGTGTGGAATTTGATAATGCCGATCGGCCGCCGACCAGATCAACATTTACACAAGCTTGCTTTTTGCGGTATTATTTGGGCCTGACGCATATAAATCATTGTGTCCAATTGATACTTTTCCGGTCAATCTAAGGTCTATGCAATCATGAAGTACTTCAGCAATAATTATCGTTTTTCAGTTCTCCTTGCACTGGTTGCCATGTTCAGCATCGCCTCGGCAACTCAAGGCCAAAGCGAAGATTTTCGCATGCAGACTTCCGTCTTTGTCGGCAACAATGCTGAGCCTGCCGTGAGTAGCTTAACCATGTTCAACGGCACCACGATCTATGACTTTATTGAAAATGAATCCGAGTTCGGCGAGATCACTGTGTTTGACGTCAAACGAGGTCGGTTCGTACTACTCAACCCACAACGAAAAGTTAAAACAACGCTCACCAAAGATTTCCTTATCCAGTTTCTAGATCAAGTACTCTCGCAAACCAGCAGCACAGCCTTGACCAACTACGTGCAACCTAAACTACAACACGAGATCAATCTCTCGACCAAGACAGTCCGCGTGACGAGTGATCATCTGACGTATCAAGCAACTGGTATAGCGCCCAAATACGATTCCGCAATTCAGCGTTACCGTCATTTTGCGGATTGGGTTGCTCGCCTAAATAGCACTCGCATCGGCAATCTCCCTCCCTACTCGAGATTTGAACTCAATCGACTCATGGCGAAGCAAAAATTAATGCCCAAATCAATCAAGCGAACTTTGATGCTCGATGAAGTTGGTCTACGCAAGCAAATCGTCCGTTCCGAACATACGATCAACTGGCAACTCACCAATACCGATCGCAAACGAATGAGCAAAACTGGCGATCAAATGGCGATTTTTAAAGAAGTCTCTGCCGACGAATTCTGGCAATTGAAAACTCAATCTGCTCAAAACAACAAGTAACTTGTGTTGACCTCTGACACTGCCAAAATCTGCCCTCAGATGGTGCAGGTATTTCTTCGTTTTTCTTTAACGTTTGCCCGTTTGCAGACGATTTACGCTGCAGGTTTTGTTTTTAAACTACAGTAAAACCACCTACACATTGGCAAATACCCAGATTGCAACGACAGGGTCGCATTAATTTTTGCGCGATCATGCAATGCTCCAATCCAGGCAGCGCACAACGAAAACGGACAATTTGAGTTCGTTTTGTAGTCACTTACATATTCTGACAATCAATCATGCGAAGAAAAAAGATCATCACTAGTCATCGAACAATTATTTGGATCGTTGCCAGCATCTCCGCGATCGGCCTGACCTATGTCGCCACTGCAGAGGACACTACACCTGCTTCCAAAACACCCACGCTTTCCGCAACCGCCGTTCCAACAGCACCGGTTGTTACTACAGAAGAATCTGAATCGCCTCCAGCGCCCCTGACAGCCAAAGATGTCGAGGTGCAACCTAAAGCACCAGAAGTGAACTTGCTTGATGAATTATTGAAAACTGAAAGCGAGATACAGCTCGACGACCTACCGAGTAGTGAATCGCAGATCGCCCAAGATACCGCGACTGACTCTGAAGATCCTGACAAAACTGCGGACGCTGTGGAAGCAAGCAGCGACGATGACGAACCGACAACCATTCCTGGGGTCATCGTGGAAGGACACCAACCAGCCTTTGATCCTGTGCTAGGATCAGGCACTATTTTCGGCAGTCTCGAAGGTGCATTTGATGCCGGTGGTTCCGGAGCTTTTCTGGATCTTGGACCTCTCAAGAGCAAAGCATACGACAACCCCAACCGTGTTCTCAACAACGTACCTGGTGTCTATATACGCGAAGAAGACGGTTACGGTAATTTCCCCAACATTTCCCTACGTGGTGCCGACATGGGGCGTAGTGCCAAAATTTCTCTCATGGAAGATGGCATCCTCATCGCTCCCGCTCCCTACTCAGCCCCTTCGGCTTACTTCTTCCCAACGGTCGGGCGGATGAGCGCCATCGAAGTATTTAAGGGTAGTAGCCAGATACAATTTGGACCACACAGTACCGGTGGAGCGATTAACTTCCTCTCCACTCCTATTCCCAATCGCAAAACCATTTACATGAATTTCCTGTTTGGCACGAACAATGAAATGCGTATGCATACGTGGCTCGGCAATACCGTGGAAACGCCTGATGGTGGCCGAGTGGGCTGGTTGATCGAAGGCTATTTCCGGCAAACAGACGGATTCCGAACAATCGGCGGTATAAACTATCCCAACCAAAACGCTCAAGACACAGGGTTCACCAAGCAAGAACCTATGTTCAAGATATTTTGGGAACCAGGTGACGTCGACACGTATCAACGCTTTGAAGTGAAAACTGGATACACTGCATTCCAAGCCAATGAAGGTTACGTGGGTCAAACAATGGCGGACTTCAATGCCGACCCCTATGCCCGTTATAACGGTACTCGCTTTGACAATATGCAAACCAAAGGCGCTCGTAACTATTTGCGTTGGATCATTGGCGACCAAGAAGTCGACTGGATGACAATTGCTCAAACAATGTATTACAACAAGTTCCACCGCGACTGGTATAAACTCAACAAAATCTATGATGGCGATCTCGCTAGCATGGGTACCAGTTATGGCATCTCTAATGTGCTCGGTGACCCCATTGGCAACGCAGCCGGGTATGGAGTGCTCAATGGTACTCAAGCCGGAGTCCTCGGTGTTAAGCACAATAATCGCGACTACTATTCATGGGGCTATCAAGGCGTAATGAATTTAGCGATGCAAGGGTCCAAGTGGGACCACGACATTCAACTGGGGCTACGTTTCAATGCAGATCGCATTCGCCGATTCCAACGACAAGATTTCTACGAAACCAATTCGGTTGGCGGCGTATCTGGATTTAATGCAGGAGTTTGGGGAGCAGCAGGGGACCGGCGGCAGACGACCAATGCAACTGCGTTCTGGGCTATGGATCGTATGAGCCGCGGTAAGTGGACGTTGACGCCAGGGATCCGAGTGGAAAAGATGGACATGCGGTTCCAACGTTTTGCTAATGAGGACACGCCACAGGATAGGACTGGCAGCTTAACCATGACCAGTGGCGGCCTTGGATTGACCTATAAGAAAACTGAGAATATAAGTTTCTTAGCAAGTATCAATCGCGGAGTTTCTCCTCCAGATCCTAAGAAGTTGACAGTTGGTTTGAGTGAAGAAGAAGTGATTGCCAGCGAATTTGGCTGGCGTTATATGAATCCGGACCGTGCAGTAATTGGTCAATTATTGTACTTTTATTCGCACTTTAACGACCTCATCGTTCTCGATAATGTTGGCTCTGGCGCCGACCCAGAATCCACCGACCAAGTCGGTTCTCTATATGCCAATGGACTTGAATTCACACTGCAATACGACCGTGGAATTGATAAGAACCTTGAATTCAACAATCCGTTGTTTGTCAGTGCCACGTACACCGATGCAGCATTGTTAACCGATACGTTGTCACACGATGCCGAATCGATTTTCGCCGGAGGGCAAGCCGGAGCTCGGGTTCCTTATATTCCAGAATTTACGATTACCTTAGGGGCAGGGTGGCATTATGAAAAGAGCGGGTTCAATTTCACTGGAACCTATTCCGATGCAACCTATACCACGGCCAGCAACGAATCGTTTGTTGACGGTGTTTCCACCGACGCGCGCTACGGTCGGACCAACGCCTACTTCATCTGGGACATGTCGGCATACTATATGTTCAACGAGAATTGGAAAATCTTTGGTGGAGCTCAGAACATATTTAATGAAAAATACGTGATCACTCGGCATCCCTACGGCCCCCGCACAGGCCCACCAGCATTCGTCTACGTAGGCGTCGAAGCGTTGTATTAATGTTGCAATAGACCTTGTGGCTACTTGCCATAGTATTGTAGGTCCGGTTTGCACACGCAATTCTAGAGTGCTACAATTCGTTGATAGTTACCACTTCACTAGCAACGGATAATAACCACCATGATTGCCCGAACAACCAAACTTCTACTGTGCCTCACCCTCTTTTTTGTAATGTCAAACGTTAGTACTGCGGATGACTTTCAGATCACTGAAACCGCTGATGGTGTCAAAGTTACTCGCAATGGCAAGCTATTAACACACTACCTCATCAAGTCGGGTGCCAAACCGATTTTGTGGCCACTCATCGGACCACACGGCAACGAAATCACTCGTGCCTATCCCATGCGTGACGCAGGTGAACATGAACGTGATGACCATGTTCACCACCGTTCGTTTTGGTTTACCCATGGCGACGTCAATGGCATTGATTTTTGGAGTGAAGTAAAAGGACACGGCAACATTATCCACCAAAAATTCACGACTCTAGAAAGTGGCGAATCGGCGGTCATCGAAACCACCAACGATTGGATCGGGCCCGCTGGCAAACGACAATGCCAAGACGTTCGCCGACTTACATTTGGTGCGAACAAAACCGCCTATTGGATCGATTTTGACACCACGGTCACCGCCAGTGATGGAAGCGTTAAATTTGGTGATACAAAAGAAGGTTCCTTCGGAGTCCGTACCGCCGGCAGCATGAAAATTACTGCGAACTTAGGTGGTACCGTTCTCAATGCCAATGGTGACAAAGATGGCGCTGCGTGGGGCAAAGCCGCTCCCTGGGTTGATTATGTTGGACCGGTTAAAGACAACACGGTTGGTATCGCTATTATGAACCACCCCAGCAGTTTTCGTTTTCCAACGTATTGGCATGTCAGAACTTATGGCCTCTTTACCGCTAACCCTTTTGGCCTGCACCATTTCAAAGGGGACAACAACATCGATGGTTCCCATACGCTAGCCAAAGGTGAAACGATGACTCTGCGTTACCGAGTGTATATTCACAAAGGGACAACGCAAGAAGCAGAAATCGCCAAGCAATTCAAAATCTACAGTAACGTCAAGAAATAAGCAGACGTAGATTCGTCGGCAGTGACTTAGTAATTCGGCGTCGGCGGACGGTAGTCACTTATATCGATACTGCGAAACCACTTCACCGTTTCAGCCAACCCAGTTGCTAAGTCGATGGTGGGTTCCCAACCGATTTTTTCTTTCGCGAGGGAAATATCCGGTTGTCGACGTACCGGATCGTCAGTCGGTAATGCTTCGTGGATAATTTCACTACGACTGTCTGTGATCTCGATGACTTTTTCAGCTAGTTCTAGAATTGTAAACTCATCAGGATTTCCAATATTCACGGGACCATAGAAACCCTCTTCATTGCCCATCATAGTAATTAAGCCGCGAACGAGATCATCTCGAAAGCAAAAGGATCTCGTTTGCGATCCATCGCCGAAAATCGTAATCGGTTCATGGTGCAGTGCTTGTCGAATAAAGTTGGAAACAACACGTCCATCAAACGGGTGCATGCCTGGGCCATACGTATTAAAAATCCGCACGATGCGAATATCAATATCATGGCTACGGTGGTAATCCATAAACAGCGTCTCCGCCGCTCGTTTACCTTCGTCGTAACATGCCCGCGGTCCTACCGGATTGACACTCCCTCGATAAGATTCAGTTTGTGGATGCTCACGTGGATCTCCATATACTTCACTCGTCGATGCTTGTAAGACTCGAGCACGACATCGTTTAGCCATTCCGAGAACATGAATCGCCCCCAGCACTGATGTCTTCAGCGTCTTGATGGGATTGAACTGATAATGGCCGGGAGCAGCAGGACATGCCAAGTTGTAGATCTCGTCGACCTCTAACCAAATCGGCATGGTGACGTCGTGCCGCACTAGCTCAAAATTGCTGTGACCTAGTAAATGCTGTACATTCACCTTTTGGCTAGTAAAGAAGTTATCCAAGCAAATCACGTCATGGCCACGCTCGACCATGCTCTCGCATAGAAAAGAGCCCAAAAAACCAGCTCCTCCAGTGATCAAAACTCGCTTCTTAATAGACATCGAATTCCTTTATATATCGTTTTCTTACCGAGTTAGCCCACGGTAGACCGGTTTTACCCCTGTCTACATAGAACATCTTGCGGGCACTCAAACCCTAGTACGTTAAGTATTGCTTATAGGATCAACAAACGCCTATTTAAGTCCAGGCGGTGATCCTCGGTTACACCAATAAATAACTGAGAACCGTATAATCGTTACACCCGACTTGTCCCGTATATCAGGCCTATTCTTTTTGAACTTTTTGAAAGAAACCAATTCCCTAATCAATTAATCTTGCACTAACTCCCGATAGTCTCTATATCACCTTTTATTCCCATTCACCCTATATTAAGACATGACCAATCGGCGTCATTAGCTTGATTGTTTATGGATTGAAAAGAGAGTTATGCAAGAAAAGAACTCCCAGCGAGTGCGGGTCATGGACCTGCTGGACCTTAGGACAAAAATCCAAAACGTCTTATGTGAGTTTTATCATTTACAACCTGGAGCATTCCCCCTTTCGGAGCGGGTCTTAACAAAACAGGGAACTCCCTGTGGAATGCTATTCTGCCTACACGGTCCACGAAGCGTTAAGCTGACTGCCGTCTGGGAAACAATCTCTAATACCGTGCTGTTCTACGACTCAACAGGTCAACGTCGCCAAAAGCTAGCAGTTGACATGAATGAACCCTGTGAACAATTGGCACTTGCCAGCTAGCACGATCACAATCCTTTCATTATTCAAAATCATTATTCTTTACCAAGACAAAAGCGATCGCAGTGCAAACACCTGCAACGCTTGAACCACCACCAGCAAGGGAATGGGAAAAGAGAATCTCGGGGCGTTCCAACCAACACGCTGCATTATCACCAAACTATGAAGGATGCATAATGTTAATGTGCTCGTTTGAGCGCTCCCTCTTCTTTCCCTATCGCTGGGAACCTTGGTAAAGCCCAAAAATATTATTCATAAAAATCGGAGGCATTAGAAATATGCTCGTACTATCACGCAAGGTTTGCGAAAAAATTAAACTTGGTGATTCGATAACATTAACAATTGTAAAGGTCAGCGGAGATAAGGTCCGCTTGGGAATTGAAGCCCCTGCCGACGTCAAAGTGCTCCGAGATGAGTTGGAGCGATACCCAGAAGAACCTAGTACGCTACAGCATCCAAGTAAACTACTGATTGAAGCGGATCTAAGAGCACTACCACTGGCATCATAGACCCATATTACATTTAACTTCAAACACTCACAAAACTAAGGCATAATTCCCCAACAACCATCAAACCAAGCGTTAAACGTGTGAAAACACTATTAAACAAGCTGATATTTACCTCCCCCCCGTTGTAATGATTGACGTACAATTGACTAATTGATACTTTTTGTGGTATGTCTATGTTTTCTGGCAAACAATTAACTTCATTATTTGATGTTTTTGCGTTTGATGAACGTTGCTTAATTAACAACCTACCAACAACACCCACCTCCAGACAAAAACGAAGACACACCTACCTTAAATTTTAACAGCCGTAACGCATAGAATTTCAACATTTGATGTCCTTCATTCGTTACAATAAACTGTTAAACAATCCTAAAATTCATACGATTTCAAATCATATCGATTGAGAAACCGTTTATTTCAAAGTCAATTTTAATTTTTTGATTTGCGTATAGTTCAACTGTCGCAACATCATTACAACCACACGCGGAGAAACCGATGGTTAACAAGTGCAAGGGCAGCAGTATTGGGCGTCGATCCTTTATGCAAGTTGGATTCTTAGGTGGACTGGGGCTTAGCCTTTCAGACTACTTACGAATGGAAGAAGCTCGTGGCGACCAAAAATTTTACGAGAGTAAAGAAGGTCCTGCCAAATCGGTCATTTATATATATCTCCCTGGTGGCTGTGCTCACCAAGAGACGTGGGATCCCAAGCCATTCGCTCCAATTGAATATCGTGGACCGATGGATAGCATTGAAACCAATGTGCCTGGAATTCGCCTCAACGAAATGATGAAGAATACTTCGAAGATCGCTGACAAGATTGCGATCTGTCGTTCTATGACACACGGTGAAGCCGCCCACGAACGTGGAACTCATAACATGTTCACCGGCTATCGACCTAGTCCAGCCTTAGAATTCCCAAGTATGGGTTCTGTGGTATCACACGAATTTGGCCCGCGGGAAAATCTTCCTCCGTACGTTTGCATTCCAAACCAGCCCAACCGATTTGCTGGCACCGGTTACCTCAGTAGTTCCTACGCAGGATTCAGCTTGGGTTCCGACCCAGCCAGTGGCAACTTCCAAGTACGTGATCTCAAGCTTCCCGGTGGAGTGGACGACAATCGTTTCACAAAACGTCGCAAGATGCTTTCAACGGTTAACGACTACTTTGCAACGAAAGAGAAAACTGACTCACTCGATGCAGTCGATACTTTTTACGATCGAGCTTACAGCTTAATCAGCAGTCAAAAAGCACGTGAAGCGTTTGACATCAATAAAGAAGAAGCTGCGACTCGCGACAAGTACGGTCGCAACACCGCTGGTGCTCGGATGCTACTAGCTCGGCGACTCGTTGAAGCTGGTGTTCGCTTTGTGACACTCACCTATGGTGGTTGGGACATGCACAGCAACATTGACGGTGCCATCAAGGGCCAAGTTCCTGCCTTAGATCAAGCCTATGCTGCGTTGATCCAAGACCTATCAGATCGCGGACTACTGGATTCAACCTTAGTTCTTGTCGGTTCTGAATTTGGTCGTACACCGAAAATCAACGCCAGCGCTGGTCGCGACCACTGGCCGAAAGTATTCAGTGTTGTCATGGCAGGTGGCGGTATCAAGCAAGGTATTGTTTACGGAAAGTCAAATGCAACAGCCAGTGAGCCTGAAGAAGATGCACTGACCGTTGAAGACTGGGCCACAACCATTTACAACCGTCTGGGAATCACGGCTGACAAGGAGTTAATGGCTCCTGGCGACCGTCCAATCGAAATTGTAAACGGCGGTAAAGTCCGACAAGAGTTAATCATATAACGAATATGACCAATGGATTTTATCCCCATTTGATTAAGTAACTATGCGGGTGACGTCAGGTCCTATTCTGATGTTACCCGTACTGTTTATGTCCTCGAAAATTCAACTTAATAAACAACGCACAACCAATAACTAAATTGCATGGAGCTCTGTGAAAAAATGTTCCGATCCTCCCCTACCTCGATCAGCCTCGCCGCCAGAGCAACATCGAAATCTTGGATGTTACTCTCCGCAACCCTTTGCTGCCTGATCCTCGCGACCTGCGTGCAAGCAGCTTCGCCGACACTCAGTCTGATCTTGCCACGAGGCGTTCAACGAGGCGTCGAAAACCAAATATCATTCCGCGGTGCACGCTTAGCCGATGCCGAAGAAATATTTTTCTATTCACCCGGCTTCGAAGTCACTAAAATTGAACCCACAGCTAGCGCGGCCGTGGCTACTGTCAATATTGCCGCCGATTGCCGAATGGGAGAACACGTTGCTCAGGTCCGTACTCGAAGCGGTATCACCGAATTCCGTACATTCTGGGTAGGACCATTCGCAGCGACAGCAGAAGTGGAACCAAATAGTAGCTTCGAAGAACCGCAGAAAATTGCATTAAATACAACAGTGCAAGGCATCGTTACCAACGAGGACGTTGATTATTATTCAATCGAAGTCAAAGCTGGGCAACGAATCTCTGCTGAAGTTGAAGCCATGCGTTTGGGGACGACCCTGTTTGATCCCTATATCGCTATCTTGGATGCTAAACGATTTGAACTCTCTGCGGACGATGACACACCTCTGGCCAAACAAGATGCCGTCGCGTCAACCGTCGCCAAAGAAGACGGTACTTATTATGTCATGATTCGCGAAAGCAGTTACGCCGGAAATGGCAACTGCCGCTACAACCTCCATATTGGTACCTTCCCGCGACCGCTAGCAGTCTACCCTGCCGGTGGCAAAATCGGGGAAGCAACTGAAGTGAAATTCCTTGGTGACCCGGCAGGAACAACAACGCAAACCGTTCAGTTGCCAGCGACCAGCGATCCACAATTTGCATTATTCCCTCAGGACGAACACGGCGTCGCGCCATCCGGAAACCCGTTTCGTTTATTCGAGCACGGGAACTCTCTAGAAACCGAACCAAACAATGCAGTCGCCGAAGCATGTGCTGCTGAATTGCCCAACGCATTTAACGGCGTCATCGGTGAAGAAAAAGATGTTGACTTCTTCCGCTTCACAGCGACAAAGGGCCAAGTCTTTGACATTGAATGTTTCGCTCGTCGTATTCGGTCGCCACTCGACCCCGTCATGAATCTGTACAACGCCACTGGAGGCTCGCTCGTAGGAAATGACGATTCTCGTGGTCCAGACAGTTACTTCCGCTATACATTCCCCGCTGACGGAGAATACGTGCTTCGTGTTACCGACCACCTAGGTCGTGGTGGCGAAACATTTGTATATCGAGTTGAATTTCGACCAGTCACGCCAACATTAGCTTTAGGCATCCCTCGAGTTGCTCGTTATTCACAGAGCCGCCAACAAATTTTTGTGCCCCGTGGTAATCGCTATGCAACAATAATCTCAGCATCGCGATCAAATTTCGGAGGAGAAATTCAACTGCAAAGTGATGGACTGCCAGCAGGCATCAAAATGCACGTTGAAAACATGGCTGCCAACATGACTGTCATGCCTGTTGTTTTTGAAGCAGCCGCTGATGCACCGCTCGCTGGTGCTCTGATCAAGCTTTCAGCTAAACACACCGCCGAAAATTCAGACATCTCTGGCCACTTCAAAAATCGGGCTGACTTAGTTATCAGTGCACCAGGTCAATCACTTTATGTATTTAAAGATGTTGAGCAATTACCGATCGCAGTGGTCGAAGAAGTACCATTCACATTGGAAATTGTGCAGCCAAAAGTACCGCTGGTTCGCACTGGTGTCATGAGCCTCAAGGTCATTGCACATCGAAAAGAAGGATATACAAAAGCTATTACGCTTCAATTCCCGTTCAGACCACCAGGTGTTGGAACACGCTCAACCGTCGTCATTCCTGAAGGCCAAAGCGAAGCGTTCTATCCACTTAACGCCTCCGGAAGTGCGCAAATCCGTACGTGGCCAATTTACGTCCTCGGATCCGCTGATATCGGCGGGACTGGTTGGGTATCATCTCAACTAGCAACGCTCGAAGTATCTGAGCCGTTCGTAACATTTTCCATGGAACGTGCGTCCGTTGAGCAAGGTTTGGAAACGCAGATCTTCTGTAAGCTAAACCATGCAACTCCGTTTGAGGGAACAGCAACAGTTCAAATACTTGGACTACCCGCTAAAGTTACCACGCCGAATTTGGAGTTCAACAAAGACACCACAGAATTAGTCTTTAATATCAAAACAGATATGACGAGTCCGGCTGGGAAACACACCAACGTGTTCGCTCAAATTACGATTACAAAAGATGGTGAACCAATGACTTCTCGAGCGGCAACAACTCAGTTGCAAATCGACAAGCCAGTACCACCGCCTAAAAATGCTCCACCTAAACCCAAACCAATGCCAATGCCAATGGCCGTAGCAGTGGCTCCCAAGCCCGCCCCGAAACCAATGGCTAAGCCACTTTCGCGGCTTGAAAAACTTCGACTTGCTGCTCAACAACGCACCAACCCAGAAGCAGGTGGCGGCGAAGAGTAGATTTTTTATACGCCAGTTCAGTACATACGTTTTACAATTTTCTAACTATTAGGTTTTTGTCATCATGACTTCAACATTCCGTTACATCGCTTGTGTGGCACTTATTATTTCCTCGACCGTTATTTCAGCTGCTGAATTGACCGAGATCATTGCCTATCCAAGTGACATTGGCTTGTACAATGCCCGCGATCGCCAGTCCATCATGGTTCAAGCCGTGTTCGCCGATGGGCTTACGCGTGACGTGACCGAAGAAGCAACTATCACCGTTGCGGACAAGAACCTCATCGCACTCGAGGGAACAACCCTGTCTCCCACCGCAGATGGCGAAACCACTGTATCCGTCGCATTTGGAGGGAAAACTTTAAGTTTACCCGCCATTGTAAAGGACTCCGCGGTTACCCCCGAACTTAGCTTTAAGCTCGACATCATGCCGATCTTCATGAAAACAAACTGTAATACCGGAAGTTGTCACGGTGCTGCCAGCGGTAAGGATGGCTTTCGATTATCGTTATTTGGTTTTGACCATGTTGGCGATTATCAACGGGTAACACGTGAAATTGGAAACCGCCGCATCAACCTCGCATTTCCGCAGGACAGCCTAATGCTGACCAAGGCCACAGGTTCAGTCCCTCACACCGGCGGAACTCGATTCCGTAAGGGTGACCCCTTGTACAACCTGATGCATGAATGGATAGATGCAGGTGCTGTCACAGACAAAGCGGACATTCCAACCTGTACAAAAATCGAAGTGTACCCGAAATCTGCCGTACTCGACGGTGAAGGCGCTACACAAAAAATCACGGTCCGTGCTTTCTATTCCGATGGAACCAATCGCGATGTTAGTCATCTCGCCTTCTTCCTCTCAAGTAACGAAAACTCTGTCCTAATCGAACAAGACGGTACAACAACCGCCCTGAATCGAGGCGAAGCATTCGTCATGGCTCGCTTTGATACACACACCGTCGGCACCCATTTTATCGTGCTCCCCAAAGGACTCGAGTTCACCTGGAACGAAGTCCCGGAAAACAACTACGTCGACACACTGTTACACGCGAAATTCAAAAAGCTGCGGATCGTTCCGTCAGAACTCTGCTCGGATGAAGAATTTCTCCGTCGAGCTACGTTGGATATCATAGGACGCGTTCCAACCGTCGATGAATACAACGCCTTCTTGGCGGATGCGGATCCCAAAAAACGTGACAAGCTTGTTGACGAACTGTTAGGTCGTAAAGAATTCGTCGAACTTTGGGTAATGAAATGGGCGGAACTATTAACGATCCGTACGACCAATCAAATCAGCTACAAATCAATGCTGCTGTACTATACTTGGCTGCAAGACAAAATTGCCAACAACGTGCCGATGAACGTAATGGTCCAAGATTTGCTAGCTAGCAACGGCGGTACGTTTGCCAATGCAGCGACAAATTATTATCAAAACGAAAGAGACACGCTTAAAGTCGCCGAAAATGTAGCTCAAGTGTTCATGGGAATGCGTATCCAATGTGCCCAATGTCATAATCACCCATTCGACCGTTGGACTATGGATGACTACTATAGCTTCGCCGCTTTCTTCTCCCAAATCGGGCGTAAAACAGCCGAAGACCCACGTGAAATCATCGTGTTCAATAGCGGTACTGGCGTGGTGCGTCACCCCGTTGGAAACCGAGTCATGGAGCCGAAGTTCCTTGGCGGTGAAACTCCCGACGTTCAAGGGAAAGACCGACGCCAAATCATGGCAAGTTGGTTAGCGTCAGATGAAAATCCTTATTTTGCTCGGAACCTATCCAATATTGTTTGGGCACACTTCTTTGGCCAAGGAATTATCAATGAAGTCGACGATGTTCGCGTGAGTAATCCCCCAGTCAACACCGCACTGCTCGATACACTTGCTTCGAAGTTCACCGAATATAACTACGACTTTAAGAAAATCGTTCGCGACATTTGTACCTCCCGTGCATATCAACTTAGCACTGGAACAAATGAAACCAATGAAAAGGATTCACGCAATTTCTCACACGCAGCTTTACGACGTATGCGTGCCGAAATCATGCTCGACGCCATTACACAGATCACCTCGACTTCCAATAAGTTCCCAGGTCTGCCCAGCGGTGCCCGCGCAGTGCAAATTGCGAACGGAAATACGAGCACCTACTTTCTAACGACTTTTGGACGTGCCAAGCGGGAAACGGTTTGTGCCTGTGAAGTAAAGATGGAGCCTAATCTTTCACAAGCTCTGCATATGCTTAACGGCGATACTGTTAATTCGAAAATCCAACAGGGTAAACTGATTCCAACGCGACTCGGTGAAGAAGTGCCCATTCCACAGATTCTCGAAGAATTGTACATTCGTTGTCTGTGCCGCAAGCCTACCGAAAAAGAGCTTACCAATCTAATGGAAATCATCTCTCAGGAAGAGAATAAACAGCAAGCGCTCGAAGATACATTCTGGGCGCTATTGAATTCGCGTGAATTCCTGTTTAACCACTAAGCCAACAGGAGTGTTACAAAAACACTCCTACATTCATATTCCTTTACTACTGTCACCAGTTGTTTTCAGCACACTGGAATCCGTCGGAGAAGTATCATGTTTCGCCAATTTTTAGCCATTGCCTTACTCGTAAGCATCACTTCCTCTATATCCGCTCAAGATAAAAAAGAAGCACGTGTGACTTGGGACGATAATGTAGCGGCAATCTTGAAACAACGCTGCGTAACTTGCCACAACGTTAACAAAAAGAGTAGCGGGCTCGATCTTTCAACGTACACCAATATTATGCTAGGTGGAGCATCCGGTGACGTTATTGAACTTGGTTCCGCAGCTGACAGCTATCTCTACATGTTAATCACGCATGAATCTGAACCATTTATGCCGCCCAATGCCGATCCCATTCCATCACCTGAAATTGAAACCATTAAGAAATGGATCGATACCGGTGCACCGGAAAATTCCGGTAGTAAAGTCATGGTTCCAGAAAAACCAAAATTTGAATTCAAAGTGAGTGACAATCCATCGGGAAAACCGGAAACACCGCCTATGCCGGGCCGTATCGACAAGCAACCCAATGTATATTCGCCTAAGACAGCAGCGGTCAGTGCCATTGCCACCAATCCATGGTCGGCACTTACTGCCATCGCCGGCCAAAAGAAAATCACGCTCTACGATTCCAACACGCTGCAAATCAAAGGCGTACTACCCTATCCCGAAGGAATCGCCTATGTGCTGAAATTCAGTCGTAACGGTAGTCTGTTGCTGGCCGGTGGAGGCACATCCTCATCGACGGGAAAAGTTATCGTCTTCAATATCGCTAACGGTGAACGTGTATTTGAAATCGGTGATGAACTCGACGCTGTCATGGGAGCTGACATCAGTGCCGATCAATCTCTCATCGCACTTGGCGGACCTTCTAGGCTCATTCGTATCTTTTCAACAGCAGACGGTTCTCAACTCTTCGAAATCAAAAAACACACCGAATGGATTA
>CAWVZW010000023.1:0-44216 GCA_963934735.1 uncultured Planctomycetaceae bacterium | reverse complement strand
GGTTGTTGTAAGCAGGCAATGCAGCACCTTGAACGATGACAGCATTGTCGCCATCGAAATCGTACTTGCTAAGCAGGTCACGAATTTCGATTTCAACAAGTTCCAACAATTCTTCATCATCAACAAGATCGCATTTGTTCATGAAGACAACAAGAGCGGGCACACCTACCTGACGAGCAAGGAGCACATGTTCCTTGGTCTGAGGCATTGGTCCGTCTGCTGCTGAAACAACAAGGATAGCACCGTCCATTTGGGCAGCACCAGTAATCATATTTTTAATAAAGTCAGCGTGACCGGGGCAGTCGATGTGAGCATAGTGTCGAGCATCAGTTTCATACTCGACATGAGCAACAGCAATTGTCACTGTTTTCGTTGCATCACGTACGGTACCGCCCTTTGCGATTTCGGAATACTCTTTGTGTTCGGCAAGTCCCTTGGCAGCTTGCACTGCTAGGATCGCACCGGTTGTTGTAGTTTTTCCGTGGTCAATGTGGCCGATAGTACCCACGTTCACGTGGGGTTTTGTCCGGTTGAATGTCTCCTTCGCCATGTCCTTAACACCTATTCTAATTGCACTTGATAATGTGGCCGTTTCCGACCATGTAGTAAACAATGTTTAAAACTGTAACAACGAGGCTTTACATTTGTTGATCAAATGTCATTGACCAAACGCTCACTCGGCTTTGTCATTTCAGTTTTATTTCATTACGTCTGTTAATTTGCATTGACTGCAATCACACCCGAGGGTGTGCAAGCAATCAAAGCTGCTGATGGGACTTGAACCCATGACCTCGTCCTTACCAAGGACGCGCTCTACCACTGAGCTACAGCAGCAATTTGCTACCACGGCTCTTAGAGCGTTTCCTTTTAAAGGTTCTCTATTTCTGCCTTACAAACCATTGTTTCCAATGGGGCGAAAGGCAGCAATGGTAAAAGCGGGTGAAGGGTATCGAACCCTCGTCTTCAGCTTGGAAGGCTGTGGCTCTACCATTGAGCTACACCCGCAATAATCACAGTTCTTATAAACTGTGAAATACAATGTGCAGCAATCCTCTATTTCTACGCAAAAAAGGCATTTCTGGTAAGTGGCTTTTCGCCAAGTTTCCAAAAAATAAACATGAAGTCCTATTTATAGCAATTTGCTAATAAATAGGACTTTGGTCTTTGTTGCCTAATATGTAATGACTTTTGGACAGCTGAAGCATTAGTGGTGGGTGAAGGATTCGAACCTTCGAAGGCAATGCCATCAGATTTACAGTCTGACTCCTTTGACCGCTCGGAAAACCCACCTTTGTTATATTACTATTGTGTAGTTATCAATAAAAAACAAGAGCCAGCGAAGGGACTCGAACCCTTGACCTGCTGATTACAAATCAGCTGCTCTGCCAATTGAGCTACGCTGGCTAAACCAGTGTTTCACCACTGAATTCACGAACAAATGCGTGAGTCGTGTAAATATACCTAATAACGGGTAATCCGCAATACAGGATTGATGGTATTTCGACGGCAAGCCGACAAATAAGACGCTCGAAAAGGAAACTGCGAATGACCACCGCAGGAGGGCGTTGGTCTGCCCAAATATTCCAGCTATTGCATAAGAGAATTCAATGTTGAAAATCACAAATCACTGCAATCAAACTCCCATCACCGCTACGACTGAAACTACCAGTGATTTTCATCTGCTCTGTATCAATCGTCTTCGATTAATTCAAGATGTCGCTCATCAGCATTGAGGCGTAGTTTCTTGAGTGCTTTGGCTTGAATCTGACGGACTCTTTCTTTTGTCACGCCCATCTCGACTCCCACCTGTTGCAGTGTTTGAGGTTCGCGTTGTGGATCAAGGCCGAACCGACGGATAATGATTTGCTGTTCTCGATCGCCAAGATTGTTCAGCATCTTGGTTACTTCGGATTTACGTAGCAAGTCATCGCATTCTAATTTTTGCCAATTTGTTTTCCCATCGGATTGAAAGGCAAACATTTCGTCCAAACTGGTGCGGAAGCGATCGCGATGTTTGAACTCATTGGGAATGGTTCGGGCAAAGTTTTTCATAATTGCCCAGGAGGCGTATGTTGAAAACTTATTACCGAGGGCATAGTTGAATTTTTCAGCGGCGCGAATCAGCGACATGTTACCGTCACTTACGAGCGTGAAGAAATCATCGGTCGCCTTCATGTGGCGTTTAGCGATAGAAACAACGAGTCGTAAATTACATTGCACGATCATTTGTTTGAGTTGTACAGCTTGATCGTACCACGATTCAATCTCATCCATTTCTGTGCAAGTCGGTTTGTCCACATTGAGTTGTTGCCGCAATTTATCCGCACGGAATTTGGTGTAATTATATTTTCGGAATAAGTGTTGCTCCTGCTCGCGAGTCAACAGTGTTACTTCATACAGGCTCGTCAAGTAAGAAGGCAACCCTTTAGGTGCCTTCGTGCGACGGGTGGTGGTTTCTGGTTCAGGAATCGGCGCCATGATTCGCTTTTCGGCATTGCGATAGCTGAATTCCGCATTGGGCATGAAGTCCATGGGCAATTCAAATATTTGAGTTGCTCGCATTTCGTTGATAATGCGGTGTACGGTAGATGACGTTCGATTGAATTGTCTCGCTAACATGGAAATACTTGTGCCCTGTCGATACCGCTGGAAAATGCTACGTTTGGAATCTTCAGACAGTTTGCCGCGTGCTCGAGGGAAGATCGCAACGGCCGGATTCTTCTTGTCATGTCGCTTCAAAGTATATCGAATTGTTTCAATGCTGCGACTGAAATGATCAGCGAGTCGTTTGGCTACTTCCGATGGACAAGCTCCGGCAGCAGCGAGCTTACGAGCTTGATCGAGGATATCCATTTTTTCAGATTTGGATAATTGGCTGAACCGTTCACCGCGTTCAACTCGATGTCGATTTTGAGTAACGAAGCGATCGACGGTGGATGCCAGGAATGCAACCCGCTTACGACCATCAATAATAATCTTACGGCTGACTAATCCATTGTTGCGCCAACGCGATATTGTTTTACTAGAAACTTGTAAATGCGTTCCTAATGTTTTGACGGTGTAGACCGGTTCGATGACGTCGTGAGAATTGAGGTTAGCGGCGTCGGTGAAATCTTCGGCGAGCAAACGCAAATCGTGTTGCAGAATCTGCTCGGACAGTTGTTCATTTGAAATTGTGGAATCAATACGGTCTGGACAGCCGATGAGCGTTTGCGAGATTCCGGCGAAGCCCATCTCGGCATTAGCGTTCAGTTCACTTATCAGCGTTTCGGCTCGATCAGCAACTGCGATCAGTTGTTCCCGCGTGGCGGTGGCAAGTTGTTGGTCGCACAAATTGCGCAACAGTTGGCTCTTGTAAGACGAGTTCATAGAATGGTCCCTTCTCTAATGTTCTCCCAACTGGTGTTCCGTGTGTAATTAAACAAAGCATCGTTTTCAACAGCCAGCTGCAACATAACCCTTCCCAAGGTTTGTTGCCCAGACCGATCCAATTTAGACAATGTCTAATTCACCCAGTTCGGGTTCCTTTAAAGTCACATCCGCTCTCGCCCCTGAGGCAAACGGTGCTAGCAGTATTTGTGATCGCAAAATGAGACCAACATACCAGTCGTTCTAACGAAGTGACTAACATCTATTATATAGGTGATGTCAAGCCTTTTATGTAATACGCACCCCATTCGGCCCTTGTTTGCTTTATTTAAGCCAATATGAGATCTAAATTGTTGTAGTTTTTTTTAATAGTTTGAGCTTCGTTTTGCCTGTAGTTTCACGTATTTCCTATGTTTTGAGCTCTAAATGAAGATTTTTCTCATAAAACAACATACTCTGATTGGAAAAGGGGTTTCTTTACCGCCACCAAAGGTCAAAAGCGCGATTTTGGTTTAAACAAATCTGGTTTGGATTGTCGAATTAACGACTAGGTGTCTATGTATATAAAAAATGCACTTCATCTATATAGTGAACGATAGGCATAACAGAGGGTTACTACGAGATGTTTGTTTGGTTTGAACACAAACGATTCAGCCACAAAATGACGATGTTGATCATCGTCATCGCGGTAACCGTTGCGCATTGCGACAGCAGCATCGCACAAGATATTTCGTTTGCCGCCGCAGTTCAACCTCAACTCGATAACGTCGAAGTGAACGTTGAAGTTACTGGTGTAATCAAAGTCAGATCATCGCGAGTGGGCATCGTAGAGCAACCTGTAGTTGTCAATGGCCGATTGCAATACGAGCAGTGGTTGAGTCACCCTCAGAGTACCGAGTTGATTCGCAGCATTCGTTATTATCGCACCGTCGCCACACAAATGAAGATCGCTCAAAAAACAATTTCAGGCAGCCTAAGAAAAAATCGACGATTAGTCATAGACCAGCTACAACTAGATGACCATCTGCTGTATTGTCCTCAGGGGCCGTTGACGCGCGATGAGCTAGATATGCTCAACGTCCAATTAAGCCCCACAACTCTGCGACGGCTACTGCCGACAGATCCCGTAGCTGTCGGGGCGACTTGGAAAATCAAGTTTGCGACATTAGCACCAATTCTAGTTATTGATGCTATCTCGAAACACGAGGTCGTTGGCACATTACTTTCCGTTAAAGATGACCGCGCTCAACTGCGGTTTCACGGCAAGGTCGAAGGCGCTATTGACGGAGTGGGTACGGCGATTGATTTGCAGATCACTGCGGAATACGATTTGCCGCGGCATCGATTCTTACAGGCTAAACTATCGATGTCGGAAAAACGTGAAGTTGGCGATGTGCAACCTGGCTTAGATGTCACGGCCACAATAGACCTACAATTTGAACCGGTCACTGAGCTTTCAGTGCTAACCCCGGCCGTTGTTGAAAATTGGAATCGTTCATTGACAGTTGGAGCGAAGCGAATATTGGTGAGTCCAAACGGAACGCCGATTGATTTATTGGTTAATCGAAATTGGCACGTTATGGTAGACCAACGCGAATTGTTCATGATGCGATGTGTCGAACAAGGTGAATTAATCGCACAGTGTAGCGTCGTACACTTGCCTCCAACCACCAGTGGGGAAACAATAACACTAACTCGCTTTCAACAACAAATTCAGTCGTCGCTTGGTGAGCGATTTAATCAATTCGCTGAGGCAACACAATCAACACATGCATCCGGTGGACGACTATATCGCATTGTTGTCGTCGGTATTGACAACGAGATTCCCTTTCAATGGATCTACTATCACATCACCGACCCACGAGGAAGTCAGTCGGCTATCGTGTTTACGGTCGCCAATGCGCGGGTCGAGCAGTTTGCTGATCAGGATCGACAGATGGTCAAAACCATGCAGTTCACCGAAAACAAGACAATCCAAACAGCAATTACTGACGTAAGTAAACGTTGAGACAAACCGAAAAAAGCTTGAACTAAATAATCCACACTTTATACTCGAATTAATCAGCAGAGTTTCTATTACAGTTTTTGTAGCAGTAAACATGTTGATCAAGATGAAAAAGAAGGGGTCGCAAGATGACCATGAATTACAAGTATGAAATGAATGTACTGAATCGCTCAAATCGACAATTCGGGCGTACGTTACGATATCGCCTACAAGCCTGCGGTTCTACTGGTTTGGTGATAGCTCTGTTGTTGATGTTAACCTCATCGGCGAATGCGCAGCAGCGACCGCGGGTTCTTGCTCCGGGAGTATTACACACAATTTCGCCGGAAATTGAGGAAGGCGAAACTGTATCACCGCGAGCCGATCTCATTGAGATCACTACCGCGCGTTCCTATCTTAAATGGAAACCTGAATTCAGCCCTGCGACGCGGACGCTGTTTGAACGCTCACAACAAGTCCCGCTACGACGTAGCATTTGGGGATTGGAATTTACTTTCAAACCATTTCGCATGATCGACGTTGATTTACCTCAAGCGAGTGGAAAGATGCAACGCAAGACATTGTGGTATATGGTCTATCGAGTTCGCTATCTTGGTGAAGAAGTTCATTTTGAAAAACAACGTGGAGCGTTAAGCGATGGAGATCGTTACGCTCGATTTCGTAATACTAAAAAGGACGCCGAGTTCCGATATTTCATGCCTTACTTTACGCTGCGAAATCATACGTTTGCGAAAGAGTATTTGGATCGCATTATTCCCGCAGCCACCGATGAAATCGCTGCAGTCGAAAAAGTGGGCGCTCCGATATTAAACTCGATCGAAATGGCCAATACCAAAATCATGCGGGAAGACGCGGAAACAGGTAAAGGAGTGTGGGGAGTTGTTGTTTGGGAAGATGTCGATCCGCGCACCAATTTCTTTTCGCTGTATATCCAAGGCCTCACCAATGCATATCAGTACAATGACACCGCTACTGATCTCAGCAAAGGTGACCCAATTGCTCTTGGCCGCGAACTCGAAGTAAAAACACTGCAGTTGAATTTCTACCGTCCTGGTGACACGATTGATTTGGTGAAGGACACAGTATATTACGGACTACCAAATGCATTGCCGCGACCAGAGATTGTCTATTCACTTGAACAAGGCGACACCTTGCAATCACTAGCGAAAAGATTTCTTGGTGATGAATCTCGTAAGCTGGAAATCTATCAGCTCAACCGAGATATTCTAGCGTCCCCCGATAAGTTACCAGTTGGCAAAGTAGTTCGTTTCCCACGTACCAACCATCAGCATTACAACGATCTACAACCGGTGCATTTGTATCGAGCGGAAGAAGGCGAGACGTTGGAGGTGATTGCCAGCAATCGAGACATTCAACTGATTGAATTGCGGAAAGTGAATTTTGACAAACTCGGCATAGATGGTGAACCTCAGACGGGTGAATATGTATTGTTGCCGGTAACATTGAATCGTTTAAATCGACCGCAACCGGTTGGCAGCGAAATCTACAAAATCTATACCCGCCGACAAGTCCAAATCATGCGACTTTACGGAATGACAGATTTCTCACGCACCCAATGGCTATATTCCTCGCCAACACACCCAGTTTTCCGTAGCGGCGAGTAATATATTGCTGGCTTAGCCTAATTTGGATAGATTGTCAGTTTGTAAAATTTGGCAATCGTCCATAATTTTTATGCGGTAATTTTGGTTGTCCAACGCAACTTCTGTCGATTATGCCTCTTGCCGATTAGCGCGTCTCGGTATAAAAATGAAGTTCGCAGTTACAGTAGACACAATAAATAAACACAGCATTAGTTTTAGGGCAGTAATAATGGCTCATAAAAAGGGACAAGGCTCCAGTCGTAATGGTCGCGATTCCAACGGACAGCGACGAGGAGTGAAAAAGTTTGGTGGAGAACGAGTCATCGCTGGGAATATCCTCGTGCGACAGGTGGGCAACAAGTTTCACCCCGGACGTAACGTAGGACAAGGCCGAGACTTTACTTTGTTTGCACTGACCGAAGGCGTTGTTATGTTTGACCGTAAGGGTCGTCGTATTAATGTCGTTGCAGCTGATAATTAAGCGACTGCAACGTCGGTACAGACTTCATAGAACATGGGATGTCCTCCATAAATAGGGGATATCCCTTTTTTTATCGCAGGCTGTTAGTTAGAGAATC
Source organism: uncultured Planctomycetaceae bacterium (assembly GCA_963934735.1). Classification (GTDB taxonomy): domain Bacteria; phylum Planctomycetota; class Planctomycetia; order Pirellulales; family Pirellulaceae; genus UBA721. The sequence goes on along the minus strand of CAWVZW010000023.1, from coordinate 36,660 downwards.
CGTGGGGAGACCAAGAGAACAGTGTTTGTTGACCAAGTTACAATTGAATTGATCGCTGGGACCGGTGGCGATGGGTGCGTTAGTTTTCGGCGAGAAAAATATGTCCCTCGCGGTGGTCCCGACGGTGGCGACGGTGGACATGGAGGCGACATCGAAATTGTTGCCCAAGAAGGCGTCAATAGCTTGACAGCTTTTGCCCACCGCAAATTATGGAAAGCGGAAAAAGGAAAGCACGGCAGTAGCAAAAATAAGCGAGGCCGTGATGGGGAAGGAATTACGATCCTAGTTCCGCTTGGGACAATCATCCTTGACGCTAAGGATGATTACGTTATCAAGGACCTCGTGGAAGAAGGCGATAGCTGTGTCATTGCTAAAGGTGGTTATGGAGGCAAAGGTAACACGCGTTTTAAATCGTCAATCCATCAGGCTCCCCGTAAGTCGACTCCCGGCCGCGACGGCGAAAAGCGAAAGATTACTCTGGAACTAAAAGTTATCGCTGACGTCGGACTCGTTGGCAAACCTAATGCCGGTAAAAGCACGCTGCTTAGCCGGGTTACCAAAGCTCAACCTGAGATCGCCGACTATCCCTTTACGACGAAAAAACCAAATCTAGGGCAAGTTATTCTCGATTGGGAACGGTCATTCGTAATGGCAGATATCCCTGGTTTGATTGAAGGTGCCGCACAAGGTATTGGACTGGGACATGAGTTTCTCAAGCATATCGAACGAGCTGGTATTTTGGTGCATCTTGTCGAGCCAGATCCGATGGACGGCACAGATCCATTAACGAATTTTCGCTCGATTCAACAAGAACTTGTTGAATATAACGAACAACTTGGCCAACGTCCGATGATCGTTGTTGTTACTAAAGCAGAACTCCCTGGGGCTGAGGAATTGCATCAATTGTTGCAAGAAGAGCTCGAGCAGAGCGTGCTGCTGATTTCAGCAGTTACCGGACAGGGACTCAATGAGTTGACCAACCGCATCGCCGATACGATCAAGGAATCTCAAATATCTCAGAAAGGCTAGGCTGGTCAAGATGGGTCATAGTGCCGTCGCCGTTGATATTGGAAACAGCTATATCAAAGCTGCTGCGCTGACGGACGTACAAACTCCACTCGATCTCCAGGACACGCCGGTCGCAACATTCAAACCGGAAGATATTGGTAATGCTCAGTGGCTGGATTTCTTAGGCTCCCTTCCTGTTGAAACACAGTGGTTCTTAGCAAGCGTCAACCAATCCAGTTTAGATTGTGTTGTGCAATGGTTAGATAGTCAGGCAATACCCCCCCAAAAAACGATATTAAACCACCAACATATATCGCTGGATTTTTCAGCAGTGGACGTGGAACAGGTTGGAGTTGACCGACTCTTATCAGCCCTTGGTGCAATGGGCGCTCGCGAGAATTCAGTTCCTCTGGTCGTGGTGGACATTGGCACCGCCGTGACGATTGACGCCGTGACGGCCGACGGTGCGTTTTTAGGTGGAGTTATTATGCCGGGCATATACCTAAGTTCGATCGCATTGGCGAATTATACCGATCGACTACCGGAGGTTGAAGTTAATATTTCAAACCTAGCAGGACTTCCACAGCCCATTGGAACCTGTACGGAAGATGCAATTACCGGGGGTTTAGTGTGGGGACTAATTGGAGCAATCGAAGCGATCGTTAAACAGCAGCAAAAAATTCTAGGACCTGGAGCACATTTATTCGTCGATGGTGCTGATACGGACCTCGTGTCAAAATTGCCGTTTGATGTTTCTACAATGGACCATCTCTGTTTACGCGGGATTCTTCATGTCGCGCAAAGTATTTTGAATCAAGATTGATCCGTTGGGACTTTCGGTGATAAATAGTCAGGAATTTCATCTGCGCTAAGTTGGTCAAACCATTGCTTAAATGAATCGTCCATCGATTTGGTTAACAGCATCGGTCGAGACGCATGATCCGTGTAATCGCCAAGCAAACGCTCAATGATTTTCTCAGACAACTCATCAATCCCCGCACCAGTCTTAGCGGATACAGCAATATGCTCGGGTGAGTCATCTTCGGCTTGTTGGATATCTGTTTTATTGATCACGAGTAAATAATTGGTGTCGTCGACCTGCTCAACTTGTGATTGCCAATTTTCAGTCACATCATGCACCCAAATCACGAGGTCAGCTGTGGCAACAGCCTGCTCGGCTTTAGCGATACCCAGTTGCTCTAGTGCCTGAGCGTCTGTGCGGATTCCAGCGGTGTCCCAAAACGAGATAGGCCAGCCACCGATCATGGTTTTGTATTGCAGCACATCTCGCGTTGTGCCTGCTTGTTGATTGACGATGGAGCGATCAACTCCTGTCATTGAATTGAGCAGGCTACTTTTACCGGCATTGGGCCTGCCAGCAATCACGACAACAAATGGATCGATTATATGTCGGCCGAGTTTAAAGGTATTCAAATAGGGTTTTAGCAGATCAGCTGCTGCAGCAATTTCGCCGTTGTTTATCTTGTGCCGCACATCATCAAGTAGGCGATCAATTTCTCCGGTTGCATGCCGTAAGGCGATTTGAGTTGTTGCCGAAGTCATAGTTAAGGGAACTAATTTCCAAGCGTCATGGCAATAGGGTGAACCGTCGTATTGATTCGACGTTTGTTGTTGCCAAGATGTTTCAGCGCAACCGCGAGATTGAAGACATGCGGATATAGATGCAGATGCAGCAGTGCCGCCATGACAGTGTATTTCAACCACGTCGTTTTCACGTAGGCATACGACTAAATCTTCAGCAGCTGTGAGAGGAGCTTGCCACTTGCCAAACAAAATTTTGTTAACGGGCACCTCGGCGAGTATTTTTTTCGAGGCGGACTCAAAAAAATCAGTAACGACGTTGATGGCATTAGGCCCTTGTACCACGATGGTAGTGATCGCTGCTCGTCCTGAGGGAGTCACTTGGGTGAACGTTGTTTGTGAGTTCACGATTATCTATGCCGATCCGTATTCTTTAGCGACTGCTTAGTGCGATTAGTCATCGTCGATTTCGACATCGATAATCTCATATTTATCTTTCGTGGAATCGGCCGGTAGAACTTCACCATCGACTATGTTGTCCCATTGCTGGTGCGCAGAGTGGTCGTTTGGAAATCCGGATCGCGGATAATTTGAGAAGCGGAACTTCGCCTTGACCCACTTAGTTAACAGTTTGCGATATCCTGCCCGAGTCAAGGGAATGAGTAAGCTAAACCCGACGGCATCGGTTAAGAATCCAGGAGTGATTAATAAGCCGCCGGAAAACAGGATCAAACCAGCATCCAGCAGAGCGTCGGTTGGCATTCGCATTTGGGACATTTCGACGCGGATGGTTGCCAATGTTCGATAACCTTCGTGTCGAGCTAACCAACTCCCGGCCACACCGGTTAGGATTGTCCAAAAGATGGTATTGGGCAAACCAAATTTCTTGCTGGCTTCAATTAATAAGTACAGTTCAGTGAGGGTCGTAAAAACGAACACCATCAATAGAAAGCTAAAGAGTCTCATAGTGGCTATCGTACCAGAGCGGTCGCGAGTTGACGTTAGCGTTGTTTGGAATTATCGTCGCCGTCGGCAATATTTTGGATGTCTTGCCGCTGCTCTAATGACTTGGTCATTACCGCTAGATTGCTGTAAGGGATTTTTAGATGCTGATTGGGAAAGCCATGGTCACGGACGGCTGTTTCAATCCAAGCAATTCCCCGCTGCGTCAAACGCAGGCCCTGAGTTTTGTTTCCCGTTGACCAATAGGACAGCCCCATACTAACGAGGCGTTCGCCCTGCCAACCCAAACCGTGTGATTGGCTAATTGAATGCTCCACTGCGGACGGTTGAATATTTGGGGTCTCGAGATATTGCAGAGCTTGGCCGTACCATTGAACCGCTTTGGCATGATCTAGATTGTCGATTGCTTCTACTGAACCGAGCGTATAGCAAAGTCCGATCATGGCTGCATTGGTGGGGGTCGAATCCCAGTGCCCAGTTTTTGTCATCGCGGTTAACGGTCCTCTAAATAACTGGTAGGCAGCTAGACCGAGTTGCTGAACACGGTTCCCGTCTTTACCTCGGCGGGCAATGATTGTGGCGTGATACAGTGCCATGGCTTGTTGCCATCGCATGTGGTCAAGAAACTCTTTGGAGGCACCTTTGAGTTGTTTAACGCTTGCGGCCTGCTGGGTGATACGGTCTTCCCATACTTCTAGCGGGACGGTTTTACCCAGTTTTTTCAGCAAATCCAAAGAAGTACGGCAGACGTCGAGTCCTAATGCTCGATCGTGGTACTTGTTTGCCAAGAGGTGTGCAGTAAATTTCCAACTGAGCTCGATCCATTTGGGAACAGCTCTGTTCTTCTCTTCGATGGTGTACTCGCCGTAAGCAATGTCATGGGCAATCGCCAGATGGGCGTTGACCATTAACTCCAAAGCACCGAACTGTTCGGCTAATTCCGTGCTTTGCAAAAGTCCTCGTGCACGTTGGTTCGCTTCACTGTGAAAACGAAAGGCTTGTTTGTAATTTGGTGTTGCTAGCTTGGCATTGATCTGACCCATCGCATAAGCTGCTTTAGCGCGAGTGAGCGGTGGAAGTTGAACGTCATTACGGATTGCTCGAATATGCAGTATCAATCCGTCGAGTTCGTTGGCAGTAGCAACTTGAACTTGCAGTAACAGCAGGTCGATGGTGGTAGAGGTTAACGCGAGTGCTTCCGCGATCGCTTCTTTCGCAACGTCTGTCTGTCCCATTCGCAAGGCGACTTGTGCTTCCAGTCGATAAGCTTCTTCCCGACGGGGATCTAGAGTTTGTACCGCACGGGCATCATGCAATGCTCCGTTGTAATCGCGCCACTGCCGATTGAGTCCACGCAATAAAAACGCGTCAGGCTGCGCTGTTGTGAAGGCCACACGGGAAACTAAGTCTACACCGGCGGTCGGTTGGAAGTGCAGCGATATTCCCTCATCGGGCCAAGTCAATAAAAATTCATGGGCCGCGGATGTGGTTTGAGTAACCGCGGTGATCGGGTCAAGTCCTAATTCAGAGGCGGCTTGTTTCAGGTTCACCGGTTGTTTGTAGTGCAGGTGAATTGAGTCCGCAATATCGCCCCGGAGCACAATTCCCACTCGGTCGTACGGCTCAATTGCATATACATTGACAACCCGCCCGCCCGTTTCAATTTTAGCTCGCGGCTCCCCTAATATCTCTACGATTTTTGAATTGGGAGTGACCCCCGGCATGACTCCCTGAAAACGACTACCTTGGAATACGAAGGAAGTCGTTGCGGTATTGTCATTTGTTGTGTCAGTATCCGCGGTTGTACTTGTTGAGGGAGTCGTTTCGTCGACTAATACTGATTGCGTTTCATCACCAGTACCAATGGTTTGACCCAGAGCAAGGTCGGGCAGGATGATGCTACCGACCATGCTGATGGAGGTAAAAATCAGAGTCAGCGCTGAGGGACTGTATTGCCGTTTCATAGAGAAACTCCGCAGTTTGGATATTTGTTAAGACATCCGATAGTAACTGATATTGTTAATACGTTGGTCTAGGAATTTGTTGTTTCTACGAGCACCGTAGTATAGGTCGATTGCAGTTTTTACGTCCAGATAGATTACGGTGAGAGTTGATTAGACTTTATTGGTCGTTTGATGCGCGATTTTTTTTAGGAATCGTCGGAGAAAATACAGGCATATGGATGCAAATAATAAGAGTGTAATAGCGACGAACACCCCCACTTCTGCAAATGTGTTGACTTGGTTTATGACTGGCTTGACGTCAGCGTGGCTATTTAACCTAACTTGGTCATCCTTGCTAGCATAATACTTTGCTTGAAAGAGCGCTTCGACATCAGCGTTTTGAGATATCCACAGTTCTTCATCTGCGACGATTTGTCTGTAGTATTCATTTGCTTCTGCCAGTTCTAGTTTTAGAAAGTGGCGGATGTCTTTTTGGTCTTGGTTTTCTTTAAAGTGCATCACGCGGTTGACCAGTTCGTGATATTTGTCACGCGACACCTCATCTTCTTGCGGTAGTAAATCGGCAGCTCGCATGTACGCTCGGGCAGCAATTGTGTACGCGGAGTTTTGATTGACACTACTAGTTTCACTCAATAAATCCCCTAAGCATTCCAGCAGCACTGGTGAATCATAATGGCCAAATCGCATCATTCCTAAAATGCCCGTTACCGCATCGGCTGTTTGTTTTTCATCGATTCGACGGAAAGTACCGTCGTCAAAATAGACAACCGCAACTCCAAAATCGCGAACTTGTTTATGAGGATGATCTTGCTGTGTGTCTTGTGATGAATCGGATTCCAGTTTAGATACTTGGGAATCATGGTTGTGGTCATAGCGCAACGGGAGAATCAGTTGCCCGCCACTCAGGTGACCATTCGCTAAACGCAACTTAATATACTTTGCCAGATATAACTGATACCGTTCACGCCCAAAGTGAGCATTAGGATTTATCTGGATGGCAAGTTCGAGCTGTTCGATGCCTTTGTCGAGTTGCCGTGAGTGTAAATAGAATGTTCCTAGATTGGCGGCAGTCTTATAGCGGTTGTCAACACTGTCATTGAATGTTGCCGCTTTCTTATGCATCCACTCAATTGCTTGATCGTCTTGCCTTAACTTGTCGTGAGCAACGGCAATATCGTCATAATAACTCGCTTGGTCATCACCGCTTTCAAGTTTGGCTTGGCGGTCTTCGATTCGCCATTGGTAGAAAGCGGGACTATGACGCGGGAATTTGCCAGCGATCAATTCCAACGCCGAGGGAAATTTTGCACGTTCTTGAGCTAGGGTATCAGAATCCCACAGGCAGGCTACGGCCGTCGAGATAGTCAACAGCACAACAGTAATTGCAACGGCAACGGGCGAGAGTCGAAATTTCATAGTAAACTCCGGACTTTGTAAACTGAGCACTTTTTTCTTACACCTAATATTATAGGCCTAAGACTTGGCGACTATGGGCTACAACATCTCGCAAACAGCCTTCTTTAAATGGGCTGATAAGATTGGCGCTGGCTACCAACTCCTGAAACGGCGCTTCGCCGCCGCGTTTGCATAATGCAACATAATCTTCCATTGCTTGTTCGCGATTCTCTTCGGCTTTGATCCAAAACTGTAACGCGCAGGTTTGCGCCAGTGTGTAATCGATATAATAGAAAGGCGATCGGAAAATGTGTTGTTTTTCTTGCCACCGCCCGCCGCTACTTACGTGAGGTAAATCACCATAGTCCAAATAGGGCTCGTAGGTTGATTCAAGTTGTTGCCACATTTCGTGACGTTCTTTTCGACTGGCTTGCGGTTTGGCATAAACCATGTGTTGGAATTCGTCAACGGAAACACCGTAGGGTAGAAATGTGAGTGTGCTCGCAAGGTCAATGTGACGGAAGTCGGCGGCACCATCGCCGAAGAACCGCTCCATTTGTGGGTAACATAACATCTCGAGAGCCATGGAGTGAATTTCACATGACTCATAGGTTGGCCAGAGGTAGTCAAACCACGGTTGTTGGCGACTCATGTAGCACTGAAACGCGTGCCCCATTTCGTGAGTAAAAACTTGGACATCAGCTCGAGTGCCTTTAAAGTTGGCGTAGATATAGGGCATGCCGACCGTGCTAAACGAGGTGCAAAATCCACCACCTGCTTTACCCTCTCGACTCGGCAGATCCATGAAACCGCCTTCGTTCATGATACGAAAAAAATCATCAAGACCATAACTCATGTTATTAAACATCTCAGTCGCTTGACTAATCATCGTGTCGTAGTCACTCGAAGGCAGCGGATTGCCCGCTTTGAGATAGACCGATTCATCCCAGTACATGGTTTTATCGATGCCTAGGGTGGTCGCTTGAAGGTCACGAATTTGTTGGCCCAGTGGTGTGACTTCTTCGCGAACCATATCTCGGTATCGTGCAACGTCGCGTTGGTCGTAATCGATACGGCTCATGATTTGATAGCCCAAGTCGACGTAGTTTTCGAATTCAAGTTTTTGTGCCATACCATGACGCAAAGCGACCAGTTCATCGAACAAATCATCGAGCTCTTCGGCGTGTTCATCAAACCACTGCCAACGTACTAGTTCCGCGCCGTAACGCAGATCGCGGTCGGCGTTTTCACGATAGCGAGTGATGGTCGAGTGGTTAAGCGTGTCGCCATCAAATTCGAGTTTAGCGGAAGCCATCAGTGTCGTGTATTTGGTCTTCAATCCAGATTCTCGGATCATGTCGTCGGCAATGACGGGGTCGAACGTCGGAATTTCAGCTTCCCATAAGGCAAATAACTGAGAACCTGTTTCCTGCTCAAGAGCGGTTCGCAACGGATGGCTAACTAGGACGCGTTTAATGTTAATGTCGAGTTCAGTCAGTTTTGGTTGTAACTGGTCCACTTCGTCTTGAGCTTGTTTGGCTTGCTCGTCGGTTGTGTCTTGGCAAAAACGAAGATTAACAAGTGCTTCCCATGTGCTTGTTTCCCGGCGATCTTGATCCCACTGTTGTATGGCCAAGCGAATGTCCTCAACGCTATTGGAGGACTCAATTTGATTGCGCAGCTCGGTGCGATTGGAGGTGACTAGATCCATGTTAGGAGCTGGCTGTTGGATTTCTGAGAATTGGATCATGAAGATAGGCTTTTAATGAGTTAAACAGTAATAGGAGTGGTTGTTGAATGAAAAAAACCGCAGTTGCGAATCAACGCCACTGCGGTTTAGTTATACACGTTTGTGCTCGTCACTTGAAGCAACGAATACTTATATGACTACATCTTACCTAAGATTCCACAAAGGTCAGTCGTACGGTTGGAGTAGCCCCATTCGTTGTCGTACCAGCTCACGACTTTCGCAAAGGTTCCTTCACCACCGAGGACTTGCGTAAAGTCCGGTGCGAAAATCGAACTGTGTGGATCACCAATAATGTCAGTCGACACCAATGGATCTTCGGTATACTTCAGAATGCCCTTTAATGGGCCTTCAGCAGCTTCACGGATGGCATTGTTAATTGCTTCTGCCGTTGTTGCTTTGCCAAGATTAACGGTCAGATCGACAACCGAACCAGTAGGCACAGGTACTCGCAGTGCGATCCCAGTGAGTTTGCCATCGAGTTCAGGAATTACAAGACCAACGGCTTTGGCCGCTCCAGTCGACGTCGGAATGATGTTTTGGGCACCAGCGCGAGCTCGATAGAGGTCGGGGTGTGGCATATCCTGCATCCGTTGGTCGTTGGTGTAAGCGTGAACGGTTGTCATCAAGCCTGATTCAATGCCGTATTGTTCGTGAAGAACTTTGGCAACAGGTGCCAGACAGTTAGTCGTACAACTTGCATTGGAAACACACTGCATTTCTGGAGTCAACAAATGTTCGTTAACTCCGAGGACGACGGTCAAGTCAGCACCGTCTTTAGCGGGGGCACTGAGAATGACTTTCTTGGCTCCAGCGTCAATGTGTGAAGAGTAACCGGCTTTACCATCACCACCACGGGCAGTGAAAATACCAGTACTTTCAACTACGATATCAACTCCGAGGTCACCCCAAGGTAAATCTGCTGGATTACGTTCGGCAAGTGCACGGATCGCCTTGCCATCGACAATTAGGTTGTCGTCATCGTATTCCACATCACCGTCAAAGCGACCGTGGATACTGTCGTATTTCAACAGTGTACGTAGGGTTTTATTGTCTGTAAGGTCGTTGATTGCGACCACTTCAAATTCATCACTACGACGAACTAGATTACGAAAAGTTAGTCGTCCGATACGGCCGAACCCGTTAATTGCGACACGAATTGTCACGATATTCTCCTTCAAAACTCAATGAACTAAAACCGGAAACAGTGGTCAATCAAACACTTGTGATTGTGATCTTACCGTGTTTGTGACTTTTTCACTAACAAACAGATTGTTAGTGGTTGTTTACGAGAAACTAAAGCGTATTCGCTTCTTTAAGAGGCAATTATAGGTTTGAAATGCAAGGCTCACAATGGGCGTATGCTGCTGGAGCGAAGGAATTTTTTTGTCGCCGAAACTTTTTAACGGACGCAGCGTTTAATTACATTGCTAATTACTCGTAGATCCCTTGTGTTCATAATACCCGTTAACACTATATCTACGGGTAGTTAGTTTTTGGTGCAACGCGGCAGCTGAACAGTGTAGTTTGTCCCCTGAAACGATGTGTACAAGCGATGTGTACAGGAGTGGGGAAAAGGAGACCACTACTTCGCGTCGTCGTCTTTTTTTTCTGCTGGGGCTGGTTTTTCGTCTTCTGCCACCATTGGTTTTTCGACATAACCGTATGGTTTTTCGGAGATGAACTTCAAGCTGTTGGCTTTGGCTTGCATAAATTGTGCTTGGCTTGCATAGTACCAAGCGTCGACGGTGACTTTATCACCCACGCGGATCAGGCTGGGGTTATGGCTTTTGACGCGGATCGTCATTTTCTTGGCTAGCGAAACCGTTGTTTGAAATCCTGGTGCGGCGACTACCATTTTTCCGTTGTTGATATTGACCAATCTTCCGGAGATGATAAAGCGGGCGGTTTGGACGGCATTCGGACTCGGATTCCCGCCAAATAGATTTTTATTCGCGCCTGAGATCCCGTCTCGCTGAGCCCCTAGTTTAGTATCTTTGTTTGGCTGAAATACTAGAATGTCTCTTATCTCAGTCTGCGGTGCTCCCGTTGCATCGAACAACCCCGTAAAGCTAACGAACATTCCACGCTTTAACCATGGCAGTACTGCAGTCCCCGAGACGTCAATATACTCCGGCTTATCGGGTATATAGATGACCCATTTTTTACCGTCTTTTAACTCGACTTGAATTTTGCCAGCACCCATAGCAATGACAGTACCGTCACCGCGTAATGTTTCCTTAGGTGGTGGCTGCTGTTGTGCATTGGCGGTGCAAGTAGCAAAAATAAATACTGCCAAAATGAATGATGAAAAAATGTGATTGAATTTGCTAAGCTTTGTCATGATTCATTTCCGATTAAACTAATTATTCCCTGAGCCATCTATAGTTAGACCATATCAGTTTACTTGAAAATGCAGTATAGTCGATAAGCGACAAGTCTTCTTCTTCTTATATTATAGCTTGTTGGAAAAGCGAAGCTGAACAAATCAATAATGGCCGCAGCAAAAAAACAGTGTACTGTAGACGATTTCATTGACTTAAAGCGTCAAGGCCAGCGGATTACGATGCTGACGGCGTATGATTACACGATCGCTAAGATTCTTGATCAAGCGGGTGTTGATGGGATTTTAGTAGGTGATTCCTTAGGTATGGTCGTGCAAGGGCGCGAGACAACATTAAAGGTCTCGCTTGACGAAATTATTTACCACGCCGAAATGGTAGGTCGCGCTGTTCAACACAGCCTGATTGTGGTGGATCTTCCCTTTCCGACACACCTCGTGGGTGATCACAAAGCGATAGCCGCCGCCGCTAGGATTCTGAAAGAGACTGAGTGTCAAACGGTCAAAATTGAAGGTGGAGTACAACAGGCCGGTACGATCGCTGCTTTAGTTTCAGCTGGAATTCCCGTCATGGGTCATATTGGCTTACAGCCACAAAGTGTATTGACGATAGGTGGCTATAAAGTACAGCGAAATGAAGAGCAATTGTTGGCTGATGCCAAAGCCGTCGAAGATGCGGGGGCGTTTTCTATTGTACTCGAATGTATGGAAGCAGCGATCGCCGCGAAGATTACCGAGGCGTTATCGATTCCGACGATCGGGATCGGTGCCGGCGAGCATTGTGATGGGCAGGTTCTCGTTATCAATGATCTGCTCGGGCTAACCGATTCTCCACCGCGTTTTGTAAAAGAATACGCGCACCTGCAAAATACAATTAGTGATGCGGTATTGCAGTATTGCCAAGAAGTTCAATCGAAGACGTTTCCAGATTCATCCAATAGCTATTAATGAGTGTAAGTCTCAGTGCTGTTTGGGTTATAATATTTGGTAGCAATAAGATAACCAAAGAGTGAAAACCAGAACTTAAAAAGTTGCGTTATGTGGGTGCGAAAACGAATTGATATTGGTTGGCTCGATCTGGCTAGTGCATTTGCGCATTGTCTTCTTCCAAACCGTGTCGACACGACCGCCGTCAATCAATGCTGGCGAGATTCGCGGCACGCGTTCACTTGCTTAAGCGTACGATCTGGCCTCGATGTTCTATTGCAAGCATTGGAATTACCTCGCGGTAGCGAAGTCATTGTCAGCGCTATGACGATTGATGGGATTCTCAAAATTATCGCTGAACACGGGCTCGTGGCGGTACCGGTTGATCTAAAATTTGAGACACTTGCTCCAACACCCGAAGACGTTGAATCAGCGATCACTGACAAAACACGACTCGTGCTAATTGCTCACCTCTTTGGCACACAAATCGGCATGCAACCCTATGCTCGTATTACGCAACAGCATGGATTGTTGTTGATCGAAGACTGCGCTCAATCCTTTCGCGGCATGCCGCAAGGAAAATCAGATGTTAGTGACGTGGCCATGTACAGTTTCGGGCCGATAAAAACGGCCACTGCTCTCGGCGGAGCTGTACTTTGCGTTGCTGATGGTAAATTGACAAAAGAGATGGTGCAAATCCAGCAAGCGTATCCAACACAATCCACGCTGGCATACTTTAAGCGTGTGGTTAAATATGGTTTCCTTAAGTTCCTCTCCTATCGACTACCCATAACAGTTTTTATCGCGACCTTAAGATTGCTTGGCAAGGATTACAGCGAGATTTTGAAAAAGAGTGTAAAGGGATTTCCCGCAGACAAGTTGTTTTTAAGAATCCGGCAGCAGCCCTGTGCGGCGTTATTAAGTGTGTTGAAACGCCGGATTACGAGTTTTGATGAGCGTCGATTAGAACGCCATTGCGAACTGGGTGAACTCTTGCGCGACCACCTCGGTCAGCAATACGATTTGCCCGGCAGTGCCGCCACTTCAAATTACTTTTGGGTATTTCCAGTTGAAACAGATAACCCGCTCGAGACAATTCAAAATCTACGCGCATGTGGATTTGACGCGGACCAACGTGGGTCGATGGTCAAAGTTCCTAATGCTCCCACGATGAAAGACGCTGCGGTTCAATCCATATCGACGACCGATCGCATTCTTGACAATTCCGTATTTTTGCCAATCTATCCAGCGATGTCCCAGCAAACCATAAATCAGTTAGCGAAGGCGGTTTGCCAGGTGGCCGTTAATCCACGTCGCCCTGCGAAGGATCAACATCCGATAGTTGATGCTTGTGCCCATAGCGTCCCTGAAACTCTTGTGCGGGATATTTGAGCCGGTTCTTTTTCATTTTCTGCAGTAGTGATGTTGAGATGTCGAGGTTGAGTTGGTTTGCCATGGCTAATAAATAGCACATGCAATCAGCCAGTTCCTCGCTTACTTCTTGTAACTTGTCTGCATCGTCACGACAGTCGCGTGATTCATCCATCGAGATCCACTGAAAATGTTCCATTAACTCAGCGACTTCAATCGCCAGTGCCATGCTGATATTTTTCGGGCTATGGAATTGTTCCCAATCGCGTTCGTGCACAAATTCTGCAACGACCTGTTTCAAATCTGCTAGTGAAGTTTCTTGATCAGTGGACATGGATTGCTCCGTCATGGTTTACTCCTTGTTGAGTGAATCAAGGTATGCGGTGACAGCAGCAGCGAGCACTCGCTGTAATGGAATGTCTTCGCGCTCGCTGATTTCCCGAGCGGATTCATACTCCGGTGAAAAACGTTGATCGCCGTTTGGTAGCGTCGCGAGTTTCCCCAATAGAGGCCCCCAAGTTGTTTCCACTGTATGTGGCTGACGTCGGAGTATATGTCGTTGAGCTGTCCATTTGCGTATTCCTAGGGTCGTCGTCTGCTTAAATATAATCCGCTCAGCTTCAGCAACTGCATCGTCGTGGCATAAAGCGGTTAGCGTCACACCCGGCCGGTTCTTTTTCATTTGAATCGCTGTGGTGTACACGTCGAGAACACCGGCTTGCTGTAAAAGTCCACAACAATGCCCGATGGCTTCACCGGTCATGTCATCGATGTTTGTTTCCAGTACCCACACTTCATCGTGGGTTTGATCGTCGGACGATTTTACAGTGCTCTCTATTTCGCCAATTAACAACCGCAGAACGTTTGGTTGATTTTCAAGATCACGATCGCCGGCACCACAGGCTACGGTTTTAATTTGCATCGCGGGCAAGCTGCCGAATGTATTAACAATGGTCGCTACAATTGCCGCACCGGTCGGCGTCGTTAATTCGGCGGCAATATCAGATTGAGCCAAGGGAATGTTGGCTAGTAATTCGGCCGTGGCGGGCGCTGGGATACTGACAGTACCATGCGCAATTTTTACGGTGCCAATGCCGGTGGGAATCGGCGAGCATGCGACGTGATCAACACCCAGTAAATCCCAACCGATGGCAGTGCCGACAATATCCGCAATCGAGTCGACCGCGCCGACTTCGTGGAAATGCACTTTTTCGATCGAGCAGCCATGCACTTGAGCCTCGGCTTGGCCTAGCTTTGTGAATATGCGTTTGGCTAAGTCTTTTTGGTTTTCTGTGAGCTGACTATTATCGATCATTTCGGTTATGTGATGAAGATGTCGATGTACATGTTCTGGTTCGTATTGCACGTTTACATTGGTTGCGCGGAAGCCGCATTTGCTAACCGTGTCTGCGACAAGGCGGCACGTCGGTAATCCCAGTGAATCAATTCCTGCTTGCATTTTTGCAATGTCGACGCCAGCGTCGATCAATGCACCGAGCATCATGTCTCCGGAGATTCCACTTAGACAATCTAAATATGCGATTCGCATCGACTTGGGTCCCTCGTTAGTTCTAAGGCAACAATAAAATGAGTGGTAATGTTACGACCTTCGTTTAAACTTTGTCCATCTAATATACAACTTCTAAGTGCAGTAGAATATGACCTATGGCAGAGCATCAGCATCGACGGTGGCAGTTACCGACCGGCGTGAGCCGCGGGCTGTGGGATTATACGCAATCGAAGGTCGTCGCCGAGGACTATGACGACTTCTTTGCCTACACCAGTCTGTTTTCCCTTGACGAACAAGTCATCCTCGACGAACTGGAACAGAACGGCCAGCTCGAGGATTTGATTGCTGATTTAGGCTGTGGAACTGGCCGGGCACTTGAGACGTTGTGCGCAGCGGGATATCGCGGACTGGCAGTTGACCTTTCTTGGCCGATGTTAAAAGTCATTCAGCAGAAAATTAAGAAAGCGGAGTTACCGATTCAGTGTGTGCGGGCCAATTTGGTCGAGTTAGATGCATTGGCGAGCGATAGCGTTGATCACTGTATTTGTTTATTCAGCACTTTGGGAATGATCCAAGGTCGTGAAAATCGCCGTCAAGCACTACAGCATATGGTACGTATTACACGGTCTGGGGGTAGTTGCGTGATACACATTCATAACGTCTGGTTTAATTTCTATGATCCCGGCGGGCCGTGGTGGTTGTTGAAAAATATTGTCAGGAGTTGTTTTTCTCGGAAAATAGAGTTGGGCGATAAGACGTTTGAGTATCGCGGCGTGCCAAATATGTTTTTGCATGTTTTTCGATGGCGAGAGATTAAAAAGGATTTACGATTGGTAGGGTTCCAGATTAAAAGAGTGATACCGTTACATTCCACGCGACAGCACGAATTGAAACACCGCTGGTGGGTTCCCAATCTACGTGCCAATGGTTGGGTTATTGTCGCTCGTAAGCACGCATGAGAACGCTTGTATGTCCAAAAAATATTTGATAGAAGGATTGTTATCATGAAAGCGATGATTTATGCCTGTCGATTAAGCCTACTAATTTTTGCTCTTCCGTGGTTTGCTGCGGCTGAGGATTTTACAGTTAGCCTTGTTGTTGATCGCGGAAATGATGTGGGCCAGAGTTTTGGCTCGTTATTCGAACTGAGCAGTGACAACGGTTCGTTGATGATCGGAGCTGGTTTTCAAAACGTGTACAACACACGGTACCGCGGCGATCGGCATTCTGTTCAGTTCTTCGTGCGCCCGACGGACGGAAAACGTGAATTTACAGTAAAAGAATTACCTCGACCAAGTGATGATCTAACGGGTGCTTATCTGTTCAGTCGTGATGATGTGGTGTACTCAACCTATGGCGGTTTAAAGTCGTGGGATAGTGATTCTGAGTCGTGGAAAACTGTTAGTGCTACAGGTGGTACTAACGAGACAATGCGTGTCGGTAATGGCGTGCTCGTGTTTGGTGACAGTTCTGTGTCCTATAACAATCATGAGATACTAGCCGCTCCACAAGTGGGGCGTTATGAGTTGTTTTTTTATGCCAACGGCTATCTTTGCTTCTATCACATTCATCGCAACGGCAAGCCCTATCATTATTATGAGCAAGGCGAAGAAGGATTCAGCCGACTTTATGCTTGCCCATGGTCACCCGGCCAAGCACAGGTCAATTTGTCAACGGCCGAAACACTGCGGCTTCCGGTCGTTGGTGAAACAACGTTTGCTTGGGGACAACTAGGGCAACAGATTGTGACGGGTTCAAATATTGGCGGTTTCTATACATTCGAAAATAGGCAATGGAAAATGTTGCTTGCTCCGAATATTGGGAAAAGTTACCAGCTGTATTCAACTATTGGTTTTCACGACCAGTTGTTGATGGGTCAGTATCCGACGGGTCGCGTGTTCAGTTTTGATGGTCAACAGATTCGGGATCAGCCGGGTTGGCCTCCGGTATTGGAGGGAGTGTCAACAAATGCGAGAGAAGCCCAAACGTCGATCATTTACGGTGGTGATTTAATGGTAGGCGTATGGCCTTGGGGCGAGTTATGGCGTTACAACTCAGATAGCGACCAATGGCTTTTTACGCGGCGAATGTTTGAGCATCCGATCGTGTCAGACAAGATCACCCATCCGTACGATCTTGAAAATCGGGGCAACAGTGTTGGTAATATGTGGGGCCAGCGAGTTACAAGCTTGGTTGTCAGTGGGGCGCATTTGTATGTCTCGACTTCTGCCAAAGCGCCGTATCCATGGGAGCCTCAAAAGTACCCGTTTTTGCTGCCGTCTAAATGGAAGTCCTATGGCAAAGTGTATCAATTAACGACTCCCGGCTGTCTGGCGGCCTCTCTGAAGTGGACAGCAGGGCCAACGTTATTGACGTTTTCTTTGAAAGCTAATGAACTTTCAATTCACCAAGATGGTTTACTGCTGGCGCGCTCGCAGGTTACGGGGAAGATCCGCGATCTATTGCAGGCAACGCGTATATCCCAGCGCGTTCAATGGGGCACTGGGGTTTATGGACGCTATGGCGGCAAGGCGATTGAGGGTCGAATTGTTCGGTAAGGAACCCCGCTCTACCAAGCTGCCTGATAGATCGCCAATGTATCTTGTTCAGTGACTGGACGGGGGTTGTTCATGAGTAATCTTGTTTGCTTCATGGCGTCGCTAGCCATGGTTGGAAGGTCGTCTGCGGTGACTCCAGTGGACCTTGGGCTAAGCCAATTTAGAAGACGACTTAACGGTATTCTTTTAGCAATTTACCCAGATTGTCAAATCTTACGTGATTTCTGCGATGTAGGGCCTTAATCGGGTCTATTTGATAGGCATTTTTTTCCGATGTTAGTAGTTATACAGACGCTTATTGTAGCTTTGATTGATTCTCAGATAGTACAAAGAAAAAATGGCAAAGAACAAATACCACTCAACCGGAACGTTTCTAAAACCGGTATTACGTCACATAATGATCAGCAGTGTTGTGCTGTTCTTTTTCTGCTTGGTCGTCGTGTCTGGTGGAGGCGGATATGCCCAATTGTCTCATTCCCCGTTGACGCCGATTCCGATTGCAGTTCAATCGATCAAAGCATCGCCGATTGTATATACGATTCCAGTGAGTACGTATTTAGTACCGGCCCCACTTGTGTTTGAGGCCCCAGTTGTTGTACCAGAACCATCGCAAATCGACGAACTCCCGCAGCTAAAAACGGGTATTCAATTATGGCTCGCTAGTGCCACCGAAGCCATCACGTCCGACGCCGCTAATCAAGCTACGGCGACACCGCCAAGCAAGCCAATTGAACCGGCGGAGAGTGAAGTCTCGCGACAACCGTTACGGCGTGCCAAGGAAAATAAAATCAAGCGTTCACAGGTTGCCTCGACGCTTACTCAGCCTCAATCAAGTCGGCCAGTTATGAGCTCCTTGCCTCGGTTGAATATCGCGACACTTCCACCTGAATCGGAATCTAGCCGCGTGGATCAGATCGACCGAGTTGAAAATGAACCGCTAGATCTGCAGCGATTAAGTTGGCCGGAATGTCCACTGTTGCATCGCCAATTGAAGAAGTTGGCCGAGATTAGCGTTTTAACCCAATGGTCGTTGGAAACGCAACGCGAGCTTGATTTACTTCATGCCACCCGCGGATTTGACAGTGTTGAATCCGTTAGCCGATTGGCAAAGCTTCGCGAATTACAAACCCAAGGAATTCATAATGCAGCAACACTAATGGACATGCAGCACCAAACAGCGTTGTTCAAAATGCTAAGTGGCTTAAAACGTCGGTTGGCAATTTGGCATGCAGTACAAGCGATCATTACGAATGAAAAGGCGCTGACCGAGGAAAAAGTTGACCCGCGAGTCATTGTCGCAGGAGCTCTAGAGGGAATTGATGAGCGTTTGGATGGTTCAGCCGAAGCAGAAAATTGGTCCACGTATTTGATGCTACTGACGCTCAAGCAATACACAACCGTCGATGCGAATCTCGATGCCGCGGAACGAACCGAGGATTCCCAACGAGTGCTGACTCGATTGCATTCTAACTATCTAACACCAGACCAAGCCGAGCTTCTGTTAGAAGAGCCCTTTGTTTCCTTAGAAGAGGGTTTGCGACATTGGTGTGCTGAGCCGATTGATTATACAAGACTGTTAATGGATATTGAGCGATACGAAGCAGGTCGTTTTAGTTATCAAGGTGTTCCGGTTGCCTTAAGCTTCCAAGCCATTCGCTGGTCTGCTGATGAACCGGTTGCTCAACTCGGTGCGATGTTGGATCAATATTATCGCGGTGGGAACATCCGCATCCGGATCGCAGAAAACTTTATGAATCGCTTGCTGCCTGGGCCAACACATCAAACACAGGAAATTGATGACACACTTGCGGGTGCCAAAATTACAGGCACCAGTCAAACGACATCTGAACTCAAAGTCCGTTTACAGGCCGACGGTTTACGTTGGGTGATCGGAGTAGAAGCGGTAGGGGATATTAAGACAAAAACGGTAACCCAAAAAGGCTCTGCAACATTTGAAAATGCAGCGACCGCAACGTTTGAAACGGACAAACAGATCTTAATCTCGCCGAGCGGTATTCAATTTAGCGATACCAACGCTGCTGTGACGAGCGATACCGAATTGCTTGAATTCAAAACAGATTATGATAGTTCGTTGCTAAGTGGATTGGCTCGCAATATGGCGAAAAAACAATATCGTCAGAAGAAAGACCAAGCAGCCGAAGAACTTGAAAATCGAGTTCGTACGCAGGCAACAGTAACACTTGATGACAAGGTAACGACAGGTGTTTCGAAGGTGGACGGCCAATTTAATGATCGTTGGCTCGAACCCATGCGGCAATTGCAACTTAGTCCCGTGGCGACCCAGTTGCGGACGACAAAGGATCAATTGGTTGTAGACTATCGATTAGCCGGAGTCGATCAACTTGCCGCGTATGGATACCGTCCAGAAATTATTGGGGATTCGTTAGTGTCGATTCAAGTTCATGAGTCGGCGATGAATAACCTGTTACACAAATTGGCATTGGACGGCACGTCCGGTAAGTTACGTGACGTGATGTCGACAGTTGCTGAGCAATTGGGCTTTACGGATTATGAAGTCCCGACAGAAGTCTCAGAAAAGGTGACAGTCAAACTGATTACTCGAGATGCTATTCGCATCCGCTTTTACAATGGCCGAGTGCAATTGCTGTTGCAGTTTAAAGAACTGCGAAATAACAATATTGTTTGGAAGAACTTTGCTGTGCTGGTTGAATTTTTCCCGCAGTTGGACTCGATCAATGGAAACCTAAAACGAGAAGGCGTCTTGCAGATTATTGGTCGTAGTTTGCGATTGGGTGACCGTATTGCGTTGCAGACGATTTTCAACAAAGTGATTCCGTCCACACGTTCGATGAGTTTACTCGGCAGTAGCATTGCTGAGCACCCTAACTTTGAAGACACGCGAATTGGAACTTTCCAAGTACAACATGGGTGGTTGACGTATTGTGTGGCACCCGAGCCGCGGATAGCTGTAACGAGCGAATAATATTGCTCGGTGACAGGATGTTAGTTTGACGGGTTGGTTTCTTCTTTTTTCAGTCGGCGGTGTCGGACGTACAACGCCAGACTCCATCCACCGGCGAATAAGAAAACAGTGCCTAGCGTGATAACAAGCTTCATCACTCGCGTTGGCGTAGAGATTAGATCCTCAATTTGTGCTGGTTCACTAGCGAGTTCAATACGGTCCCACGAAAGAAAAGCACCGACTGCTAGGATGGCACCCCACGCGATAACGACTAGGACAAGACCCCATGTGGCGCGCTGTCGTTGTTGTGGGTCGTTGATGGAACTATCAACAGTGCTATCAGGTTTGGTATCCATAGAATCCTTCGACGCGAAGTCCGGTTTGAGTGGTGACTTGTTTTACAATAGCATCGACATATTCGTCTGCCAATGGTGTCACATAACTCTCAGCCGGTTGTCTCGCAATGGTGTAGATCTGCACGCTTGCTAGAGATCCTCCGTTGTCGGTGATTTCGTTGAGCCGTTGACAATAAGCTTGTATCTCGTGGTCACTCGGAGGCGTGCCATTAACTTGCATAAACAGTGATTGAATCACTAATGGCCGGATGCGAGATGTGGTGAGGAGGTTATCGAGTACTTGCTGAAACGGGATCGCTGTTCGTTCAATGAGCTGGTAATAGTCGTCTGTGCCAGCATCTAATTTGGCCCAAATTTCGCCTTGATTTTGATCTAAGATCTTTAGCCCTCGCTCGACATGTTCTCGATGAAACATACTTGCATTGGTAATGAGCACCATTTTTATCGGGTCAGGTGGTTGCTGTAAATTTGAGTCGGCGTAGTGTTGGCTGATGTTTTGTTTGAGCATGGCGCATTGGCCGATGATGTCATCAAAGTTTTTATAGGTTGTTGGTTCCCCGTCCCCTGAAAAGGCAATATCGTTGAGTCGCCTGAGGTGCTCGGGCACCGCGGAAAAACATTCGGTGGTGTAAATATCGTCGGAGAGGACGAGCTCGAGCATATGTTGCAACTCATCGAGTAGCTGTTGTATCTCGACGAATCGGGTTTCACTTGCAGTGGTCCGGTTTACCTGGCAATAGATACAATCGAAGTTACAGATTTTATCTGGATTGAGGTTTACACCGATCGACATGCCTCCGCTACGTCGGCTCAGGACGGGGTACACGAATCGATTGTCCGCAAAAGAACGGTCGTGTGATGAGTGTAAAGAACTGGATGTCATGGCACTATTATAACGCCTGTTTTGCGCTTGGTAGTGGTCGATTTAGTTACCGGCTAGATTATCTATGGTTGTGGCTAGAGTTTTTCCTCGCCTCAGGGCAATTACAGCTGGTGGATAGCTGCGGACATCCCACAATTCTGGATCGGGCAACTCTTGTGGGTCGAAATGTTCATCACATTCCACAATGATGTGACTACCCTCGGGGGAACGGTCAATTACGGTTTGGATCATATCGAGCATTTCTTGTTTGCGGTCGACGAAGAATGCATAAGGTGGGCAGAGAAAGATGGACCAGCAAGTGTTTTCTGGAGGTGAGAATTCCTCGAGCATGCGATGTTCTACCCAGTGAAAGGCATCTCCGCCAGAGACGGTAGCAATGCCCTCTACGCCTAAGTTACGAATGTTGTCGTTGATCAAACGAACGGTAGGAAAATGTTTTTCGATACAGAGTGCGCCGACGGATCCACGGCTAATGGACTCGAGCGCGACAGCGCCAGTGCCGGCGAACAGGTCCAATGTGAATGTGCCTTTGACGAGGGGCCCGACTAGATTGAACATCGCTTCACGTACCCGATTTTTCATCGGACGGGTATGATGTTCGCCACTGTATTGCACGGGACGGCCGCGCAAATCACCACCGATTATCCGTAACTTGGTGGCGTCGGTATCCACCGGCGAATTGGCATTGTGTTTCTGCCGTCGAGGCGAGTTTGAGCGTTTGCGAGTCATAGAATTAGCGTAGCGTGTGATGTGAGGTGGTGAAAGTGACCTTTTTAGGAACTCGAGTCGTAGGATATTACGGCGCGTATGAAATATAGCGATTTAAAGCAGTAGTAGTTCTTAGGTCTCAATGCCGGAAACTAATGATTTAGCCCCGTTTGTGTGGTACTCTTTTTGTATACATGTATAAAGTATTGCCACATGAGTAGTACATTTGATACATAAAGTTATGATACCGACAATTTTTAAATAGAAGGTAATTGACGTGTTTAATCGATTATTGATTTTTACAGTCTGTTTTTCATTTATGTTTTCGCCACCGTTGGAATTCATGGTGAATGCTCAAGTTCCCCAGGTCACCGCGAATGTTGGGCCCGCTCGCAAAATGTATGTTGCGAAACTGGGCGAATGGAAGCAAATGCTTAAGGATCTACAAAAGTTGCGTAGTGACTTTGACTTGGCCAAGCCTTCGGAAATTGTAGCCATCCGCAAGAGTTGGTTAGAGACTACCGCGAAAGCAGATACACTTTTGCCACAGTTACGCAATGCAGCAGTTGCCGCTTATTCCGAATCACCGAATACCGATCGGCAGTTAACACGCTTGTTGGTGGAACTCGCAAGTAAAGCGTTGCTTGCCGATGACTACGAAGTCGCTGAGCATATTAGTATATCCATGTTGCGTAGCAGTGCGGAAGAACGCAAGTTGTATGACATTGCTGGTATTTCGAGTTTCGCGATGCACAATTTTGAAGATGCCCAACAGTATTTCAAAAAGGCAGAACAGCTTGGTGTGTTGTCGCAGATGGGCAACAATTATTTTGGCGAGATCAAAAACGGTTACATCAAATATTGGGAACAGGAGCAGGTTATTCGAGCTTCTGAATCGAAGGCAGATCCAGCAGAGCGTTTACCGCTAATACGTTTAACGACATCGGCCGGAGTGATTGAGTTGCAGTTGTATGAAAATGAAGCGCCTGAGACCGTCGGGAATTTTATCAACTTAATTGAGCAAGGGTATTACGACGGCTTGTCGTTTCACCGAGTGTTACAGAATTTCATGGCTCAAACGGGGTGTCCCAAAGGTGATGGAACTGGTGGACCTGGATACCACATTTACTGTGAATGTAAGCGTGCGGACTTCCGGCGTTTTTTCACGGGCACATTAGGGATGGCGCACGCTGGGCCCAATACTGGTGGCTCACAGTTTTTCATTACTTTCCGTCCAACGGGGAATTTGAATGCTAAGCATACTGCGTTTGGTCGAGTTACCAAAGGGTTGGAAATTATGCGGATGATTGCTCGGGTTAATCCCGATAGTCCGGATGCGAAGTTGAACCCAGATACGATCATCAAAGCCGAAGTGATTTCTAAAAGGGCACATGACTACGTACCACGGCGAGTCAGTAATTAGTGCCCTGATTTTAGAGCACTTGCGACGGGTCATTGACACACGTGGTGCCCGTGATATTGTTTAATAATCTGCATCCGTAGCTCAACTGGATAGAGCATCGGTCTTCGGAACCGAGGGTTGGGGGTTCGAATCCCTCCGGGTGTACTTCTCTTTTTTCGCCGGCAAGCCTCTCTCGGCTCTCGGATAACACAGCGTTGGACCGAAGCCGGGTAGCCGTTAAGGGTTTTTTATTGGCAATACCAGTGTTTTTGTGATTGCCATTGATCGTTGCTGATTTCTAATGGCTGTTGTCATGTATCTTTGATGCGTCATGCCGATGCTCGATATGATATCGCGATCGATTGTACCCGTTAGAAAAACTTGAACCTTACCAATGATTGACCGAGTTTCCCGATGAAAATAGAACCATTTCTGACTGAACAGTTTTTCACGCAATACGAGTTTTCGGCACCTCACCTGTTGGCTTCGTCAGACTGTGAAACCATGTCGATCGGAGAGTTGTTGCAGTTGGCGGGATCAACGTTGGATGAATTGGGAGGTGTCACTCTAGGGTATACCGAATCCCAGGGTGATCCCCAACTTCGGTCCCAGGTTTCGGAAATGTATACCGATGTCGACGCTGAAGATGTCGTTATCCTGACCTCCCCGGTAGAAGGCATCTACCTCGCGATGCAAACCCTGCTCGAGCCGGACGATGAAGTCGTCGCATTGCGACCAGCCTATGATGCACTGAATAATGTAGCTCGGCATTTATGCCGTGAGGTAATACCTTGGAATCTGGTTGCCAGCGCAGACCAATGGGAACTGGATTTTGACCAACTGGAATCCATAATCGGTTCGCAAACACGTATGATTGTGGTCAACTTTCCTCACAACCCAACTGGCTTCGTTCCGTCAACCGCTGAATTTGAACGTTTGATTACACTGGCTCGAGAGAACAACGTCTGGTTGTTCTGCGACGAAATTTATCGCGGACTCGAGTTTGACACGCCAATCCCGTCGGCTGCTGACCGTTATCAAAAGTCGATCGTCTTAGGCGGATTATCAAAGACCTATGGTCTGCCCGGTTTACGGGCTGGATGGTTGGTCGTTCGTAACCCAGAGCTTCGTGACGAACTGATTAACTGGAAACACTACACAACGATCTGCCCTGCTGCTCCAACCGAATTTTTGGCCCGTAAAGCACTCTTGGTTAAGGAACAACTGGCCGACCGCAGCAAAGCCATCATCCAAGGAAACCTAAAACTGTGTGGCGAGTTTTTTGCTAAGTTTCCAGATCATTTTACCTGGCGTCGACCACGAGCAGGTTCGGTTGCTTTTGTTGAACTAAACCTCGCAGAAATTGGCTTTGATTCGGCTACCACCTATTGCCACCATCTGGCACAAAACCACGGGATTGTCCTCCTGCCAGGCAAGTGCCTGGGATTCGATGATAGCTTTGTTCGGTTTGGGCTCGGGCGGGTTAGTTTCGAAACTGCGCTTGAGGCATACGCGGCGGTGGTTTCAGAAAAAGATTCGGTGGTGAACGGATTCCTGTGATTAGTGCTGTTTGCTTTCGACGATGCAACCAACAAAACTCAGCGATCTTTCCATTCAAAATGTCGTTGAGGCTCCAATAGCGTCAGGCGGTTGCTATTAGCGCTAAACCTCCAAACAACAGTGGCAGGACTAACGCATGCGATGCAACCGTTAGGCCCAACAGCACCCACCGCTCTTTTCCCTCAAAAGCGTCAAATGCGACATAGATAAAAAACGGCGTCAACAAAGAAACAATTCCAATCCAGAGTTCATATTCACGGAAGGCACGAACGAGAATATAGATCCACGCCACAAAGGCGGCAAGTTCAATTAGCAGCGCAGTGCCACATAGTAGGATTCCAAGAAAAACCAATTGTTTGTCCTAGTCTGGCTTCTATTTTGCTTGCGCGTGTAAAAAGCCGGTATGAAACATCAACTATTTATATTACCGGAGGGGTGCTGATCACCGCTCCAATTAATGCAATTACACAGTATACGAAAATCGGCCCTAGCCATCCAACGAGAATCAGAGCTCGTTTATCATGATCAAATTTCCATCCGCCGTAATATAGGATGTACAAGGGAATGAATAGACAGAGAATGCCTTCTAAAACTTCATCCTGAAAGGCAGAAACTAAGATGATGATCCCACATACACTTGATATCAAACCAAATAGCCCAATCAGACCGAGCATTAACAAACCACCTACGAGTTCCATAATCATTTTCCTAGTACTATTATTAGTTTTAAGTTATCACCAATACCGTCGCTCCATATTATATTCTATCTAGGGCGCGCATGGCGGAATATTTCTCTGGCCTTGCTCCAGCCGTGGAGTTTTACAAGGGAATTCGAGTTGGACCACAATTGTCAACAACATGTAATGACTACGAGCAACGATGATATTAAAATGGGAATCGGTTATAGATATATTGTTGTAATTAGCATTGTCAATTTTGCTTGCGTTTATCTCCTGTTTTGATACCGCCAAGAAAATAGTATTTAAGGATTCAGTAAATGTCCCTAGGCTCCGACGGCGAACGCGTTCTCCAAAAACAATATGGAAGTGATGATCGCGCTAATGATTTCTATGATACGCAGATGCGTAACCATTTGAATGAGCGTATGGTCAAGTTGATTGACCGTCAGGAAATGATGTTTATTGCAACGGCTGATGCCAACGGGGAATGTGATAGTTCGTTTCGGGCAGGACCCCCAGGATTTGTCGTTGTATTAGATGATAAAACATTGATCTATCCGGAATACCGTGGTAATGGAGTTTATGCCAGCCTCGGGAATATTAGTGAAAATCCGCATGTCGGAATATTGTTCGTTGACTTTTTTGATTCGACGATTGGTTTACATGTCAACGGAAAAGCAAAGATGGTCAACAACGAGCTTATGATGCAGCGCGTGGCTGCAGTGGAAACTGTGGGTACGGCAAGGCAGGTTGTCGACGGACCTCAGCCGGAACGATGGGTCGAGGTCACCGTTGAAGAAGCCTATATCCACTGCGCAAAGCATGTTCCGCGACTTGCAAAGGTGGAGAAGAAAATCCATTGGGGGTCTGATGACGAGACTCACAAGGGCGGCCGGTTCTTCGACGTTTCAAAATAAGGTCTGCGATAACTATTGTCATCAGAAGTAAATTGGAATTTGGCGTTCTACAGAGATTTTAGGAACATGAGCAGGGCATTTCGGTCGGCCAGTGGCATCCGTCGAAATGCCTGCATGGATCGTTCACCCTCTCCGCCATGCCAGAGAATGGCTTCCTCTAAAGTTCGAGCTCGACCGTCATGGAGGTAGGCTTCCCCTCCGCTAACACCTGTTGTCAATCCGATCCCCCACAGCGGTGCCGTGCGCCATTCCGCACCAGTTGCCTGTTGTTCACCAAGATTATCTGCCAGAGCGGCACCCATGTCGTGTAATAACAGATCTGTATAGGGATGAATGGTTTGTGATCTCAATTCCGCCAAAGGATGAAAAGGAGATGTAGTAAAATGGGTGTGGTGACATTTTATGCACCCTGCTGATGCAAACAGATTCTCGCCTCGCATCGCAACGGGATGATCCATGTCGCGCCGCGCATTTACACCGAGCGTAAAGATATACCGTGTTAGATGGTCCAGTTGCGTATCGGTGATTTCAGGTGGTTGAGCTTCGGACATTCCGTCCAAAGTTGGAAACAGGCTAGTGGTGACGCCCATGTCCGTGTTGAAAGCTGCTCCAATTTGATGTCGTACCTTAGCCTGACCCGCTTTATAACCAAACCGTCCTAACAGGAGCCTGTCGGATTCGGGATCCGCTAGCGTCTGCAAACGCCCTGAAATTTCGTCTCCGTTGATATCCTGTGGATCAGCCAGTGCGATGATTGAGCTTTCCTTGATCGCTTCGAGTAATCCGAGACCAACCAATGGTGGTGTGAGTCTGACGGAGTAATACTTGGCTGGCGTTCCTTTAAATGTATAAATTGGTCGGCGTAGTTCAAATGGCATACCGTCTTCATATTCACCGTGAATACGTTCGTAGCGGCCTAACACCAGAGTCGATTCTGCAACTTCGGCGACCGACTGCGATTGCAGTGTTGAACCGAGTTGAGGATGGGCTTGTCCCTGAGCGTTTGCGGCGATTCTCACCACGCTTTGTTGCATCGGTTCATTAATGGCGGGCGGTAGTGCTCGGCCGTTGTTGACATGACAGCTGATACAACTGCGGGCCACAAAGCCAGGTCCTAATTTCCCTGCCTGCTGTAAGTCAGCAGGATTGGGTTGTTCAGAATGGCCGCCCGTTTCGAAATCTGTATGATGCAGTCGGCGACCCAGCATGAACGATTGACCACTTAATGGGGCGATGTTCGTCATCATCTGCATCAAGCGATGTTGAGGTTCATTGGAATATTGATAGGGTAGCGTTGTGCGTCCGGCCAGCAGTGCCAAATCCGGTAATGGTATTGAATCCAGCCGGTCCCCTGTCCCTTGCCAGGGCACGATTCCGCTACCGATAACGTACAGGGTTGCTGTCCCATAGTAGTTTGAGCGACCATTGGTGGGTTTTACCAGAAATGGACTGAATTCAAACTCCATCAAGTCACCGATCTTGAGCCCCCGCTGCTTGATGTTGTTGTACGAGATGGTGGTTGAATATTGGTTTGCGGAGATTTCTTTTACTGCCACATTGTGGTGATATTCGGCAACGGTGTTGATCCCGCGAAAGAAACAACGGAAATCGGGTTTATTAAGCGGGGTGAGCGACGATATATTGATTGTGATGTCCGTACCACCGGTGGCAACACGGTCTATAATCTCAATCTCAACAGTCCGTTGTTGCCAGTACCAATTCAAATAATGGTTATAGGCTCCTTTTTCTCGTGCGTGACGATCTCGTACACGATCTGATATCCGTGTGATCAGTGCCTCGGCGGTTTTAAATGTCGTCGCCGGTTCCAATTCAGTTTGCGCGTCATAGAGAACGCTTATCTTTTGCTGCCCGCTCAGCGCCGCACAATTCGACATGATCATCAGAATCAGGAGGGCAAATTTACTGTCCATGAGAAACTTTGGCTTTAAAGGATTGCGGCGGTTATTGGTGATGTTGTCGTCCCGTTCTGATTAACCGCGATTCTTTTTCCACTGGGGATAGTGTTTTAATAACAGTTCTGCAGCATAGGTACCCAACCATGAATAGCCATTGCGTCGTTCATGGGAAATTTCAGCGATGGTTTTCTTGGGAATTCCGTCACGGCTGCAAAAAATAGGTTGCTGCGTTTGGAGATCATAGAAGCGGGCCCACAACGGAGGCGCAGTTGGGTCTGGAATTACTTTTATGTCCCTTCCATTGGGTGCCGCGGGAGCTTCAACCTTAACCTGCCGCAGTCCTTTTAGCTGGGCACTTTCAAACCAAGAGATTGCACCTTCAATTGCAGCAACGACATCATTGTTAGGATCCTCGATTTTCATCAGGTATCGGGCGATACCAACAGATTCGTTGCCACTGATGGATGGGAGTTCATAGGATCGAGCCTTGGCTGGGGCGAGTGTCTTGGCGTCATGTTGCGCACACCAAGCCGTTAATCTGCCATCAACTCGGATTTGTGTTTTGAGTATACATTGCAGACCGCGTTGCAGTGCTTGATCACATTGTCTGCGGATGTCGCCCGATACAAATTTAAGATCGTCAGAACCCTGCACAATGTCATGGAATAAATTCATCACACCGATCATGGCATCGTCGTTATAAGTGATGTGTTGATGGTAACTGCTGGGCCGAGGAAAACGTTGAGGCCACCCCCCGTTATCGTATTGTGCCTGCAGTAGGTACTTAATACCGGTAACCGCGGCATCTCGAAATTGTTGATTCCCTATCCGGTGATAGGATTTTGCCAGAATCCGAATTTCTCGGTGCGTAGCGCCATTATCGATTGTCGAGTCGTTTTTTGCTTTATCTAGCTGTAGCTGCTTGCGTTGCGTCTCGGATAACTTGGCGTCCCTATCGTAATTACTAGGCCAACCTCCGGTGTTCCGCTGATGCAACAGTATGTTATTAGCCCTCTGCAGCAAGTCTTCCCCGCATACGGGCATAGAAAAGCTCAGCAACGATATTAGTAATGTGAACTGGAGAGATCGCAAGCGTGTCATTAAAAATCCGTTCAGCGGCGATTGATTCAGGGGGTGTTAACCAATTAAACTGTGTAATTGATTTTAACACTTTAAGGATATCTGCAATGCATGTCATGCCCCGTTTTATTCTGTTACTGTCCATTTTTATGTCATCCGCTATTGTCCTAGACGCTCAGGACGGTCCATACACCCTACCTTCGGTTGCAGCGGAAAAAGACCTTCCAGGAGAAGGCGGCCTGCGGCGATATGCCGGGTACGTAAATACATGGGTCCGACTCCGAACACAATGGTCTACGCAAATCGAACAGGATCAGGGGGCGGTTGTTTTTCTGGGTGACTCGATCACGCAGGGTTGGGGCCCAACATTTCGAGGGCATTTCGAGGGCGTCAAGCTAGCGAATCGTGGCATTGGCGGCGATACCACTCGCGGCATGCTCATCCGACTTGAGCAGGATGTACTGACACTCAATCCTAAAGCAGTGGTCATTTTGATGGGTACCAACGATATTGAAATCGGGCTCGAACCGGAACTCATTGCTCGTAACTTTGCGAAGATCATTAAATCACTGCAGCAACATAACCCTGCGATGCCCATTATTCTGTGCCGAATGTTTCCGAGTTCTGCGAGCAAGAAGCGACCCACCGAGAAAATTCAAAAAGTAAATCAGCTTTACGAAAATATCGTCCGTAACGATTCCCAAATCATCGTTGTCGATACATTCACGCTCTTTGACGATGGTACGGGCAATGCGTTGCCGCCCTATTTTCCGGATTTGCTCCATCTCAATGCGGCGGGCTATTCGAAATGGGCCAGTGCCATAAATCCGCTCTTGGCAACTCTTGGTTTTATGGAAACCGAACCGGACGAGTTTAAATTGGAAGAAGGATTCCAGAGTTTATTCAACGGTCGGGACCTGACCGGCTGGGGTTTTCGTCCGACGCCACCCCGCAATCCACCCAAAAATCCACGTCCCGGCGCGCCGGTATTTGTGCAGATTAAAGAGGCCGAAGACTTCCAAGGTAAGACAAAAAGCAGTGATCAACGTTATTGGGCAGTGAACGGTCGATTGGTTGTGACCACACCGGCAGAGGGTCGACGTATTCAGCAATTGTGGACCACGGCAGAATTCGGAAGCGATTTTGTGCTGAAGCTTGAGTTTCGGGCCACACCGAATGCGGACAGTGGTGTTTTTATACGTAAGCCTCAGCTTCAATGTCGGGATTATGTATTGGCCGGTCCCTACAAGGATCTGAAAAACTACAAACCTCAGCTTTGGAACGAACTTGTGGTCACCGTAACCGGTGGTGTAGCGCATGCTAGCTGCAACGGCGAATTATTGACGGACAATATGATGGTGCCTGCCACGGGCCCGATCGGCCTTGAAGGCGATCGAGGGCAAATGGAATATCGTCGGATCCGGATCAAAGTTGCCGAATAATACAGCTTTCACCGGCACTCTATTTTGTCAGAAACACGTGGCTTTGAACAATCAGTTTGATTAGATCTCGGATGCGGTTGCCATCGGCCTGCAGCTGAAGGACGATTTCATCAACGTCACCTCGATCAGTGGGTTCCAGAATCCGTCCACTGGAATAGGCCAGTAGTTTTTCGGCCAGGCAACGAGCAACCTGCTGTTCCTGTTTAATCAACATCTTTTTAAGTTCAACAATGTCCGCCAACTCGTGCCCATTGGAGGTCGTTGTGGATGTATCGATGTTATCGCGGGCTCCAGGGTATTTGTCCCGCCAACGCCCGATGGGATCGAAGTTTTCGAAAGCAAATCCAAGAGGATCAATTTTACGATGGCAGTTGTTACACGCCTGCTGATTACGATGAATTGCGAGTTGCTCCGCAATGGATTTGGCAGAACGGAGATCAGGTGAAAGCGGTTCGACATCCGGTGGAGGTGCTGGAGGTGGTGTGCCAAGGATGTTTTCCAACAACCACGCACCTCGTATGACAGGGGAAGTGTCAACTCCGTTGGCGGTTGCCGTCATCACGCTCGGCTGAGTCAAGATACCTCCGCGACGAGGATCGTTGGTAGGTACCTTGCGGAGGAAATCTCCTTTGACATCATCGCGTTGATAAAAAATTGTGGCAATCGATTCGTTCAAAAAAGTGTAATCCGAATCGATTAAAGCATTGATCGAGCCATTGGTCTTAAGAAGGTCGGCAAAATAAGCATCCGTTTGGGCAATGAGTTGCGGTTCGAACTGCCGATCCCAATACACGCGGAAGGGGCCGTTGCGTTCAGGAGGGCTGTCGCTGATTTTGTCGAGTCTCAACCAACGCTCGGTAAAGTGTCTGGTAAAGGCTGCAGCTTTCGGATCGTCGAGCATCCGGTCTACTTGTTGCAGGAGTACGGTCTTATTGGTTAATTGTCCTGTTTTAGCTAATTCTCGTAAGGTTGCATCCGGCATAGAGGACCACAGAAAATAACTAAGCCGAGAAGCCAGCTCGTAATTGTTTAGTTGCCCTGGTTCCTCCCGTAGGTAGAGGAAGTCCGGCGAACAGAGGATTGCTGTGTAACCAGCCCGTAACGCTGCCATCCTCCGTAAGGCGTTCGGATCGATGTTGTTGGGTTTTTGTGGATTGGATTTAGCGACCGCCAGTGGTTCCGCATCAAACCCAGGTCCACTCCAGAAAGCTTGCAGGCTATTCGGTTTGCCATAGGCAAAGTATTCAACTCGAATAGAGTGAGCCCCGGCAGGCAGTGAAATTTGACCATTCTTTGTAGAGGCTCCGTGCAGTCCGTCGTGCTCGATGACGGTAGTCCCATTGATAGTCAACCTTGATCCGTCGTCGGAAGCCATTTTGAATTGGTAGATTCCTGTTTGTGACGCGGTAATCTTTCCGGCAAAGACCATGCCAAAATGTTCGTCAAGTTTTGCCGGCCTAAGGTCCAGTAGCCCACTATCGAGTGTTCCTTGGCTCGTAGGAGTGAGGGTGGAAAAATCAGGAAGTTTTGACCAGCTTCCCTGATAGGACTTGTAGGTCAGATTTTCGATTGTTTTAGGAGAGGCGGATTGAAGGGGATCCAATTGGGCTTGGACTAGGGCAACGTAGGGCGCGATTTCGTCTGGCGTAACGGGTCTTCGAAAGGCACGTTCGGCAAAATCGAGAAATAACTTTTCCAAGTTGGGTGATTTGGTAGAGTCAATTCCGTACAGAGCGGTATGACTTTTGGGGGGCCATTGATCTATGAGAGGCTGTAATGTGAGACTGTGGACATGAATACTAGGCCCTTTATAATTCTGGATGAGCGTGACAGCCATCTCACGAGCCCAGTCAGCGCGGGCAGTGTTGTAGTCCTCTTTTTTAGGAAATTCCTTGGCATCCGGTGCTTTTCTATAGTGTTCAGCAAGGTATTTCTGCATGATTAGATCGGTGCGGGCACTTCGTGGGGATGGGCCGTTGTCCCAAGTCAACTGTGGCAGCCATTGTTTGTTGATCCATGTTTCGAATGAGAAAGTGTGGATTTTCCCGTCTCCCGGCAGTTGCAGTTGAGCAAGTGGGATGTGGTCGTTGCGAGTGCGAGATTTGAATAGCCGTAATCCCAATAAAAAGGGTTCATTTTGATCGTGGGGCATTAACTCAACCCATGGATGTTTCTGGTTGTGGCCGGAAACCTCGAGGGTAATTTTATATCGGAGGGAAGTACCGACGCCACCGCCGAGTTGATCGGAACTAAGTGTTGCGGCACGATATAAAACATCAAAGTCAGGATGGAGCTCACGGGAGTAGAGTTCCAAATCGCCGGTTCCTCTTTTATTGATATGACCGGAAAAGCGGCGGGGACTCAGATCCGGTGGAGGCGACAACTCCGTAGCTAGCGCCAGACTTTCCTCGGCAGCATCAAGCATCAATTGTAGAAAGAAATCAGACATGACGAGGCGGTCACCAATGTTGTCGAAACCAGCCTCGACTTCATCTTTGGGAAAAGATCGAAAGGGATCCGAGCTGGTGTTTTCAACTCGGCCGTTACCATTGTTATCCACCAGTTTGGAAACGTTTCCGACCCGTAGCTCTGGATCGTTGATGTAGAGCAAATCCCTTATCGTATTGCGTAGTTCAAAACGATTGAGCCGACGCGTAACTGTTTGGCTGCCGGTGCTGCGGTGTTGTGCGTAGGCTGCTTTTAGTTGGGCAGTTAAAATGTTGATGACTTTCGTTAGTTCCTTAGCCTCCGGTGGAGGTTGATCTTCCGGTGGCATACTCCCGGAATTCAGTTGATCGAGAATTTCTTGCCAGGCTTGGAGTGTTTGTATCTCCGTGAGCTTGGTCGATAGCGTATCAAATCGCTTGTCGTTTTCCTGTTTTTCTGCACCATGACAAGCGGTGCAGTGCTTTTGCAGAAAGGGCTGTACTTTATTGAGCGGGATCGCCGCCCGTGTAGAACTCAGGGACATCAGGGTAACGGTTAGTGCAAGAATAAAACGTGACATTATGCGTTCTTGCGCTGAAGACTGGTCAGCGTACCTGTACTGGCACCAAAGCGATCAAGCTCCAAGCCGTGGTTTTGAAGAATTGAGAGCAGAAGATTAGCTGCTGGGATTCGCTGGGCGGGAGTGTCCGGGCATACCATGTGTTCGCCAAGCTTGAAGCCGCCTCCGGCCAATAGTAGTGGGAGGTTCCGAGTCGAATGTGGCCCCGTTGCCATTCCACATCCAAAGAGAATCGAAGTATGATCAAACAACGTTCCGCCGTTGATGGTGTCTTCTTGTGCCTTCAATAGGTCAATCAAGTAAGACATCTGAGTAGTTTTATTACGTTCGATGCGGTTTAAAGCAGCAATGTGATCCGGCCGTTCGCCATGATGGGAGAAACCATGATATCCGCCACTTAGGCCAAAATCACCATTTACGAATCCGGAGGATAAGGTGATGGCTCGTGTCGAGTCCGTTTGAATTGCCAGAGCAATTAACTCAACCATTGCTTTGAGATCGGCGGCAGTACCGTTTCCTTGAGCAGGTTCAGGATGTTCGGTTATTGGTTTGGGCTTGTGCAGCCAAGGTTGCTGTTGGACGATTTTCTTTTCTAAAGACCGTACTGCGTCAAGATATTCTGTGAATTTGCGTTGGTCTCGTTTACCAAGTTGTTTGTTAACCGCGTTGGCTTTTTCCATAACCACATCGAGGATGCTGTTGTGCCGTTTAAGTCGTTCGGCGGAAGTGGCCGTTTGGTCTTTGCTGTCAGCGAGAAATAAGGCTCGGTACATTTGCCGTAAATCAATGGCGGGAACCTGGACTCCCGTGCGCGTGAAACTTACGAAATTGGATTCATTGACTCGTAACGTCATCGACGAGAAGCGTGTATCAGCGCCCACATATTCTGCTATTTTCTGATCCAGACTAATGTTGCCCTCAGAGAATTGAGATGCGAGGTGAGGGCGTACACCGCTCAGCAGTACAGGTACACCCTGGTGCCCTATCGTGTTGCCATGATCGAGATTGGAAAAAACCGTGAAGTCTTGGCGGTGTTTTTCCAGAGGCGCAAGTGTCGCGGGCATGTCATAGTTTGCTGTCGTTTGTTCGGACGTCGGAAAAAAAGTCTTCTTGTAGATGCCATAATTGTTTGACAGACAAACAAAGCGTTTGACCGGCTTAGCGGTTTGGATCGCTGCGCAACTCGGGGGAACCATCGCTTCGAGCATTGGCATCGCGATGGCGACACCAGCGCCTTTTAGAAAACTACGTCGTTCTAGTGGGAGTCGCATGCAACGACCTTTTTTAGGTTAAAGGGTTTTGCTCGGTTTAAACTTAAACGGCAACCGCCGTGATTATCCCATTGTAGTATTTTGGATGCTGTTGAGACATGTCATTTTAATACGGTTGGCAGATAAATAATCCTACTACTTTCTTACCGACAATCAAGTTACAATTTATTTATAGATAATCAATCAACCCTCTCGTTTTTAATAGGTTAGGACTAATAACGATGTTCAAATTCACTACCCTCACTGCGGTTCTATTGCTAGTGATTACGTCCGTGACGGCCGATGCACAAGACAAACAAGACAAACAAGCTAAGCAAAAGAAACCTACTGCCGTTGGAGCTAAGTTGGCTGCGAATTCAATCAAGCGGTTTGCCAAGGCAGAACTTACTGAAGAACAGGTAGCTAGTATCAAGAAGCTTGCTGCTGAAGTGAGTCCCAAAATGAATGTCTTGCGAAAAAAGGCAAACTTAACTCCAGAGCAGACCAAGGCAGTGCAGGCGGCTCGAGCCAAGGCCAAAGCGGACGGGGTCAAAGGAAAAGAAGCGACTGCCGCAGCGGATGCAGCTGGTAAATACACGGAAGAGCAAACCAAGATTCTCTCTGAAGTAAAACTACTCAACCAGAAATACTTCAAAGATGTTCAGGCTCTGTTGACGGAGGAACAACGCAAGGCGAGCAGAGTGCGTCCGACAAACGCGAAGAAGCCTGCACAGAAAAAATAGGTTCGCGAACAGGGATAACCCGACAGCGGAAATGTTTTGAAGTGGATTGCGGTTCAGCGATTTGTATTGCTGCCTCGCTGTGTGTTGGGGTGCGTCGATTTACAGATTCAACTTTTAATTGGATTGAAACATGACAGATACGTTCCGTAGCAAACTGCTTATTCTTTTTCTTGTCCTGAGTGGGTCCGTCCAGTTGGACGCTCGTGAACCAGATTCTAAGAAGCTGCAGGTTTTTATACTGGCGGGTCAGTCCAATATGGTGGGACACGCTAATTACATTACCATTCCAAGATTGTTTGCAGACAAACGACCTGCAGTACAAGAACTGGCAGGGCTTGTCTTTAGTCCGGGTACCAAAGTGACACGAGCGGCAGTGGATGCACAGATCGCCGTTCGCATTGAACGTGATGCGATCAATAATCAGATTCGCAAGAAGGAAATTGTCG
>CAWVZW010000022.1:0-45522 GCA_963934735.1 uncultured Planctomycetaceae bacterium | reverse complement strand
CTGCAATGGCCATGACTACTTCGGCAGTTGACGCACAACCAGGCGGTCAACGTCAAGGCGGCGGATTTGGCCGTGGAATGACAGGTGGAGCACGCCCAGTTTCGATCACGCAGTTATTACAGATCGAAAAGGTACGTGAAGATGCTGAAATCCTTGACGAACAAGCCGAAGACATCAAAACAGCTGTCGACAAGGTTCGCCAAGATGCAAGGTCCACTCAAGGCGAACGCCCAAACTTCCGTGAGTTAACAGAAACTCAACGTGAAGAATTCTTCAAAAAGTTTCGCGAGCAGCAAGAATCGACCAACAAAAAAATCCAGGAAGCCATTGAGGACGTTTTGTTGCCGCAACAAGTTGAACGATTGGAAGAAATTCGTTTGCAAATTCAAGGCGTGGGAGCTTTATTAACTGAGCCCGTGCAAAAAGAGTTGAAAATCACTGCTGAGCAAAAAACTAAATTTGAAGAAGTTCAAAAGAAAACTCAGGAAAAAGGACAAGAACTATTCAGTGGTGTCCGTGAATTATTCCAGGGTGGCGATCGTGAAAAAGCTCAAGCGGCAATGCAAGAGATTCGCGAAAAGATGACGGCCATGCAAAAGGAAACCGAAAAAAATATTTTGGCCGTCCTAACCGATAGCCAAAAGAAGGAATTCGAAAAGATGAAGGGCAAACCTGTCGAAATTTCACCAGAAGAACTGCGACCAAGCCGAGGCGGTCAAGGTGGTCAGCGCCCAGGTGGTCAACGACCTGAAGGTGGTCAACGACCTGCTCCTGCTACTAGACCTGCGACTTAATCCGTCACAAACACGGTTTACACACCACAGGGTATTGCTGCATTGCAGTGATACCCTGTTTTTTTGTAGTAGGTGCAATATCCTTTCGGTTCATTTTTTGACCGGCTTGTAGGACTAGAATTTTATTAACTGCAAAAAACTAAAAACCAAGGGGACATGTTACAATCTAGAATTCACATTCTCCTGTCACCATTCATTGCTATGCTTAAACACCAACTGATCCATCCCAAGATTAACGAAATCCTTGGTCGTGCCGGACATCATGCTTGTATCCTCATCGCCGACGGCAATTACCCCTGCTCTTCAACACTTGGTCCTAATGCAGAATTAGTTAGTTTGAATCTAAGCCCAGGTCTGCCAACGTGTGACCAAGTTCTTAAGGCACTTCTTACCGCGATTCCGATCGAAGCGGCGAATACTATGATGTATCAAACTGAGGGACCCTATGCACAGACAGAAGACCCGCCGGTATGGGAGCAATTTCGGGATTCGTTTTGCCAAGCAAATCTAGATATTGAATTAGAGCCCATCGAAAAGTTTGAATTCTATCCTGCTGTCAGCACGAGTGACCACGTACTGACAATTCAAACAGCAGACCAACATCTATTTGCAAACCTACTGTTACACGTTGGTGTCCGCCAAGCATAACGAGTCATAACAAATCGGGCCGTCGGAAAGTCGTGTTATTTACGTAATGGAATTCGAGTTCTTAAATTTCGCTCCTTGGCAATACATCGTCTTTGCGGGTGTGTTTTTTTGCAGTTGTTTTTTACAGGGTGTTATTGGCTTTGGCGCAGGTGCGTTTGGCATACCGATCCTCTTCTTTGTTGGGTTTCCACTCGAAACAACCATTGCCGCGATCACCGTTGCATCGATGACTCAATCTGGTCTGGGTGCTTGGAAACTACATAAATCCATAAAGTGGCGTTCGACACTGCGGCCTGGCCTCATCCGCATTCTCTTCATCTTGCCCGGTGTATTACTACTGCATTGGCTACTGACGCGCGACGGCGATCCCGCAGAACAAAAGCAAATGATACAGCAAGTGCTGGGCGTCATCTTAATATTAATTGTCGTCTGCAAGCGATACATCAAAGTCGACGAAAAAAAAGAATTGTCGACGAAATGGGAGATCGTCGCATTTTCGATAAGTGGAGTGATGCTCGGTTTCATAGGCATGGGTGGTCCAGCGGTAGCAATTTGGGTCATGTTTCAACCATGGACAGCGAAACAGAGTCGCGGTTTTCTATTCGCTATGTTGTTCTATGGCATGATTCCCTTGGCTCTGATACTAGCCTGGAAGTTTGGTGAATCTTCCATCAATGGTCTCATCCTCGGCACACTGGGTCTACCAATCGTGATTATCGGTACTGCTGTGGGGATCCGTGTCGGTAATCGACTCGACCGCAAAAAGCTAAAATCCTATGCTTTGCTGGCTCTCTTCTTAATCGGCCTCAGTGCCCTGCTTCGACCGCTGTTTACGAGTTTGATCGTAGACCAACTCTAATGCATAAACAACATGGTTTTAATACAAACCGTTTTGTGACGAGTGCGCATCTCGTTTTTGGCCAAGATCTTAATCAAATCTTAACATTACCTTAGTCATTCGTTCACACTTATTGCTTACATTGGTGACGAAGAGATAAATAAACCTAGCGACTAAAACTGTTCATTTTCTGAGGATACCAGATCTACCATGGCTCAGCGAAACATTCTCATTGCATGCCTGTCAAGTTTCTTCCTGTTAACAATACTCGGTTGCGGATCTCGTCAAGATTCGGAACAAGATTCCTCGACCATTCGCGTTGAAGGCTCAGACACAATGGTCAATCTCGCTCAAGCTTGGGCAGAGAAATACCAAACCGAAAAGTCGGAAATCACCATTGAAATTTCCGGTGGCGGAAGTGGTGTTGGCATTTCCAGTTTAACTCAAGGCCTCGCGGACATGGCCAATGCAAGTCGGAAGATGAAAGATAAAGAAATTCGTCGCGCGAAAAACGAATTCGACTTAGACCCACAAGAATTCACGGTTGGTAAAGACGCCTTGGCAATCTATGTCCACAAAGATAATCCCCTTGAAGAAATAACCATCGCCGAGCTTACTGCAATCTATGGGGAAGGTGGTACGACCGTGAGTTGGACCGAACTTGGAGTTACAGTGCCGGGCACATCGAATCAAAAAATCGTACGCGTCAGTCGACAAAACAACTCGGGTACCTACGCTTATTTTCGCCAATATGTACTCGACGATGACGATTTCAAGCTTGGGTCGATCGATCTCAGTGGATCAGCAGATGTCGTTTCGATGGTTGAAAAAACACCAGGTGCTATTGGATACAGCGGCATGGGATACGCCACGGACGGTGTGAAAATGGTGAAAGTAAAGCTCGATGCGGATTCTCCCAGCGTCGCACCTAATGCAGCCAACGTCACCAACGGCACGTACCCCATTTCTCGGCCACTTCTGATCTACACCCCAACAATTCCGACCGGCATTGTGAAAGATTATTTAGATTGGATATTAGGAGAAACTGGGCAGTCAATTATTGAAGAAA
The DNA here is from genome assembly GCA_963934735.1 of uncultured Planctomycetaceae bacterium. Taxonomy (GTDB): domain Bacteria; phylum Planctomycetota; class Planctomycetia; order Pirellulales; family Pirellulaceae; genus UBA721. The sequence continues at coordinate 42,173 of CAWVZW010000022.1, read as the reverse complement.
TGGGATACGTTCCGGTCCAATAACATACAATTCATGCGCAACAAATTACACTCACCAGTAGAACGATATAATAAGGCACGCGACTTTGGGAGCCCCAAAAGGTAATCACCTTTTCCGCCGTTTCATTCAGCAACTGCAGGACCGCGACGGATTCTTGCCCGGCGCCCATCAAGGTGCACAGTTCCGCGTGGCGGTACTACTCGAAGACATTGTCGTTGGTATTATCTACATTTGTGGTTGGAGTGCCATTTTATTTGTAATTGCAATTTTCTTGTTCGTATTCAAAGAAAGTTTGCCGGCACTGACGGGCATTGAAACAGAAATTGCCGCTGGTGAAATTGAAGTCGAACAACTCGACCTCGGCGAGTTCGCAACAAGCCCACGTTGGATTCCTGAATCTGCGAAGAAGCCTGCTTTTGGCATTTTAGCGTTAATCGTTGGTACGTTGTCGGTTACGTTCTTTTCGATTTTTTTAGCCGTGCCATTGGGTCTCGGAGCCGCGGTTTATGTCTCCGAGTTTGCCGGCGGCAAGACACGTGAAATATTAAAAATCCTGATTGAACTCTTGGCAGCAATCCCGTCGGTAGTCTGGGGGTTCATCGGCATTGTCGTCATGAATCCGTTAATTACTGACCTCAGTGGAGAAGCCGTTGGACTGAACATACTTAATGCAGGTATCGTCCTTGCATTGATGAGCGTCCCGATAATTGTGTCCGTATCCGAAGACGCATTACGAGCTGTTCCTGACTCGTTTCGCGAAGCGGGGTTAGCGATGGGTGCAAATCGCTGGGAGATGATTTACAAAGTCCTATTTCCCGCCGCCAAAAATGGACTGCTCGCAGCAGTACTATTAGGCATCGGTCGTGGAATCGGTGAAACAATGGCCGTTCTGATGTGTACTGGGCACTCGGTTAATATGCCAACGAGTCTCTTCGATCCGGTCCGAACACTTACCGCTACGATTGCTGCCGAACTCGGCGAAGCAGTTCGCGGCGACCTGCACTATCACACATTGTTTCTGATTGGCGTCGTGCTGTTTGCCTTTGCCTTCATTATTAACTTGACTGCCGACTTGGTTGTCAAAGGAATAAGGAACCAAAGCAATGTCTAAACCTGATATCAATAATCCATTTGCGATCACGGCGAATGAAGTTCGCAGCCGTAAAGTTGAACGCTTTGTATGTTTCGTCACTCTCGGAATGACCTGGGCTTTAATTTTACCAGTCTTGTTCATCCTTGGATTCTTGCTCATCAAAGCCTGGCCAGCATTGTCGGTCGGTTTTATTTTCGATAACCCCACAAAAAATATGACGGCAGGTGGTATTTGGGGACCGCTTATCGGAACCTTTATGTTGATCATCGTGTCATTACTCATTGCAGCGCCGATCGGCATCTTGGCAGGAGTCTACCTCAATGAATTTGCCCGTGATAACTGGTTTACTCGGATCATCAATTTAGCGGTCGTTAATCTAGCGGGAGTTCCAAGTATCGTTCATGGCCTATTTGGATTGGGAGCCTTCGTATACTTCTTTCAGATGCAACGCAGTTTGCTAGCGGCATCATGCACGGTAGCGGTGATGACATTGCCGGTCATCATTACAAGTACCAAAGAAGCCCTAGCCTCGGTACCGCAGCCATTCCGAGTAGCTTGTTGGAACATGGGCGCTTCCAAATGGCAAACGATCCGGACGATCGTATTGCCAAATTCGATTAGTGGTATTTTGACAGGTGTGATTTTACAGGTTGCTCGAGCTGCTGGAGAAACAGCACCCATCTTATTTACTGGGGCCATGATATCATCCCGCATCGCCGACTCCGGCTGGGCTTCGATGGTTCCCTATTCCCTCGACGACCGTTTCATGGCTCTGTCGTATCATTTGTATATCATTTCAACACAGTGGCAAAACGTCCCCGAATCCTTTAAATTCGGCACAGCCATTGTCATGATTGGTTTAGTGATTGCCGTTAACAGCATTTCAATTGGTTTCCGTATCTACCTCCGCTCAAGGAAGAAATGGTAAACCGATGACTACCCAAACTCCACATATTGAATTTCAAGACGTCACTATTTCTTACGGCAAGGAGATTGCTCTACGGGATATTTCTCTCACTATTCCAGAGCAGACGATCTTTGGCATTATTGGTCCCGCCAACGCCGGGAAAACTACGTTCCTTAAATCGATCAACCGCACATTAGAATTTGAGCCGACTTCCAAAACGGTAGGTACGATCTTAATCCATGGCACCGATATTTCTCGTATTAAAAATGTGTACTCCTTACGGCGGCGGATCGGTATGGTTTTCCCGTTGCCAGTTGGCTTACCGATGTCCGTTTACGAAAATGTTGCCTACGCTCCACGGCGCGCGGGTATTCATGACCGCCAAGAACTTGATGAACTGGTCGAACACTGTCTAAAACAATCTATGTTGTGGGACGAAGTCAAAGATCGCCTCAACCTATTAGGCACAAAACTTTCCGGTGGCCAACAACAACGTCTTACGATTGCTCGCGCGTTGTCACATAAACCGGAGATCCTCTGCCTCGATGAGTTTTCCATCGCAATCGACCCAGTCACCACAATGAAAATTGAAGACGTTTTAGTGGAACTCAAGCGAGAGATGACCATTATTCTCGTCACTAATTTAGTCCAGCAAGCACGTCGGCTTGCCGATCACACAGCGTTTTTCAATAAATCAGAAATGATCGAAGTTGGACCGACTGAGAAAATATTTAGCAATCCTGAACATCAATTAACTCACGACTATGTAACCGGAGATTTTGGATAATGTCTACGTCTGCAATAGATCCCAACCCTGCCACTATAAACGACACAGCGGAACCAACAAAGCAAGGCTGGGATCCGCCAAATTCTAATGACAAGCTCAGCATCCGCGTTCGTGATTTGAATCTTTGGTATGGCGACTTCCAAGCCCTGCAGGACGTTAACATTAACATCCGCAAAGGGATTATTACTGGCTTGATTGGCCCTTCTGGGTGCGGAAAAACAACGCTGCTCAGATGCTTCAACCGCATCAACGAACGGTACGAGAACGTCAAGACAACGGGAGATATCGAAATCCTCGACAAAAACATCTATGACGATGATGTTACCGCACGACAGTTACGACGACGAATCGGAATGGTCTTTCAACGACCTAATCCATTGCCGATTTCCATCTATGACAATGTGCTGTTTGGTGCAAATCTTCACAAGACACACAAACGATTGACTCGTAGGGAACGTAATGATGTAGTCCAACAAGCACTTGAGCAAGTCGCGCTATGGGATACAGTAAAAGATAAACTCAAGACGCGAGCTACAACTTTAACACTCGAACAACAACAAAAACTATGCATCGCGAGGCTGATTCCACTCAAACCCGATGTTATCCTTATGGATGAACCATGTAGCGCACTAGATGCTGAGGGTATCGAGCAAGTCGAAGGCTTGATTGAGTCTCTCCGCGATGACTACACCGTCGTCATTGTTACCCACAACATGGCGCAAGCGCGGCGGGCAACAGACGAATGCATCTTTATGCTAATGGGTGAAATAATTGAACATAGTTCCACTGCGGACATGTTCTTAAACCCTCGTGAAGAAAAAACTGAAATGTATATTCAAGGGCGGTACGGATAATGAAACGTTTTGATCAAGAACTCACAGAACTGCAACATCGCCTCGTAGAGATGGGCGAGTTGGCGGAATCCATGATAGCCACTGTCGTAAGAGGGCTCGAAGACATCTCCTTAGATGTGTCCGATGTCATTTTGAAATCAGAAGATGTGATGGACAATCTTCAAGTCACCATCGACAGCGAAGTTGTCCGCATCCTCACCGTCTATACACCAGTCGCGACTGATTTGCGGTATGTATTGACCGTTTCACACGTGACTTCGAATCTCGAACGAATAGGCGACCAAGCGGTAAATATTGTGGAGCTATTACAATTAATGATGGCTCGGTCGACAATGAATCCCGAACCACGAATTATTCAAATGGGCCATGCCGTGCGTGAGATGGTCAACGGGGCAATCGGATCGTACATCAATAAAGATTCCAAGCAAGCCGATAAATATCGTAATCGAGATGAATATGTTGACTCACTCAACGACCAAATTATGCGTGAAGTACTCAGCGAAGAAGTTGCTCTGGAAGCCTTAAAAGGCGAACCTGATTTAGCTGGGCCACTTGCTCAAATCCTTATCGCACGATCGCTTGAACGCGTTGGCGACCAAAGCTGTAATATCTGCGATGAGGTATTTTCCTTGGTGGGCGGCGACCACATTAAGCCGTTTAAATAACATTAAACATACGACGTCTTTTACAAGAGGTCATTCAATATGACAACTCAAACCGTTCTCATAATCGAAGATGAACCTTCGTTACAAGAGATTCTGACATATAATCTCGAGTCGCGTGGATATCAGGTTCTCGTTTTTGACGAGGGCACCGAGGGTCTCGAAGGCGTACGCAAACACGTCCCGGACATTGTATTACTTGACATCATGTTACCGGGCATGGATGGATTCGAAGTCTGCCGACATATTCGCAGTGATCCACTCATCAAACACCTGCCGGTATTAATGATGACCGCCCGCGGCGAAGAAATCGATCAGCTCGTTGGGTTCCAAATGGGGGCCGATGATTATGTCACCAAACCATTCAAAATGCGTATCCTGTTGGAACGTATCAAGTCCTTACTAAGACGCACCGAAGGGTCCACCGACGATGAGTCCGGCCAACTATCCGCCGACGGAATTGTCTTAGATCGCATTCAATTCAAAGTGACCGTTGGCGATGAAGACATTGCATTTACACCAACGGAATTTGATTTACTGTGGCACTTAATGAAACACCCTGGGCGAGTATTTAACAGAGCGGACCTGATGAATGCCATTATGGGTGATGACACCATCGTGCTGGAACGAACCATCGACGTACATATTCGAGCTCTCCGTAAAAAACTAGGCGACTGTGGCGAGTTTATCGAGACCGTCCATGGAATCGGATATCGCTATAAAAACCAATAACACAATTTAACGGCAGATGCGCAGAAACACTTTTAAATTTCTTCCCTGTCTATTATTAACTTGAAATCAACCTTATGTGGTCAACACGATTATTCTGGAAGCCATTCATTTATTTTTCGCTGCTGATTGTTCTCGGCAGCGTTATTGGTGGTGCCACTACCATTCACTGGCAGCATGAACAAATAATCAACCAACTTGAATTGCGTTTGCATAACACAGCAATATCTTTGCAAAATTCAGCCACTGAAGCTCTCGCGCACCAGGACATTGACAATTTCCAAAGTGTAATCGAAACCATTGCGCCGCAAATGAACACCCGTATCACGTTGGTTGAGACGCAGGGGCGAGTGATTGCGGATTCACACGCAGATCCACTGAAACTCAAAAATCATCGTGACCGGCCCGAATTAATTGCAGCCTTGCAGACTGGTAACGGCAGTAGCACACGTTTTAGTGACTCATTGGAAATTGAAATGCTGTACGTTGCCTACCGGATCGAGCATCAAGGCGCCGCGGTCGGTTGTGTCCGTGTGGCTGTTAACACACAGCACGTTTCTGAGCAGGTCGCCAATATAAAACTGAAAATTGCGACACTCGTGTTTATCATCATTGTCGGTGGTCTCGGTATCGCGGGAATTGGAATTTCAAAGATGACTCAACCCGTCGTGCAACTTATCGAAGAAGCTCGTGAATTGACTTCTGGCCAAATCAAAAAACCACGCAATCTATCCAAAGGTAACGAATTTGACGAACTCGGACAAACGCTGAACAACCTCAGTAAAACACTCAGCAAACGTATGCGCCAACTCGAACGAAATCATAACGAGTTGCTTGTGGTACTCGAAGGTATGAAGGAAGGAGTTATTGCGGTCGATGGATCTGACTGTATCCGTTTTGCCAACGAAGCCGTATGCCGTATGTTTTCTTTGGATGTTAATCGGGACGAAGGTCGACCGATTTGGGAAGTGTTGCGGAACCAAATGATTGAAACAACGGTGCACAAAGCACGTAAAAGTGACGAACCATTTCATGGCAAGATTGAACTTCTAACGCCCCATGAACAACATCTCTCTTTGAGTGCGTCGGCGATTCCCAGTTCAAGCCACTCCTCAAGTTCGAAAAATCCTGGTGTGATTATCGTATTTCATGACATCACGGAAATTCATCGATTAGAGAACATGCGCCGCGACTTTGTGGCAAATGTCTCGCATGAATTGAAAACACCTTTAGCATCCATTCAAGCATTTGCGGAAACGTTGATTGACGGCGCGATTCATGATGACGATAACAATATGCTGTTCCTCACGCGTATCGTTGAACAATCAGAGCGCCTTAATCTATTGATTCAGGATTTATTGAGTATCGCAAGACTGGAATCGGGGGAAAACGTAACTGATTTTGCATCTGTAGATCTGACGGAAATTGCCCAGCGATGCCTTAATGATCACCAGTCGCACGCAGCCAAGAAAAACATCACCTTGGTATCCAATCAAAGCGACTCTGTTTGGGTCTTTGCCGAAGCAGATGGCTTAACACAAATCCTCGACAACCTTGTCGACAACGCACTGAAATATACCCCCGAAGATGGTACCGTGACGGTCAATATTCAAGCTGAACCACAGGCCGTACATCTGCAGGTAACCGATACCGGTATTGGGATACCCGTCGATCATCAGGATCGAGTTTTTGAGCGATTTTACCGTGTCGACAAAGCTCGTTCACGTCAATTAGGTGGCACGGGGTTGGGTCTTGCTATTGTCAAACACCTCGTAAACGCTTTCGGTGCCGAAGTCGAGGTAATCAGTGCAGCAAACCAAGGCACCACGTTCCAAATCACATTTCCGCTCATCGACGCTAGTGATGCGTGAGAGTCGTGTTTGTCACTAAAAAATATCCCGCAATGTATCAGGTTTACATTTAATGTTAGACTGAGCGATTGCTTTTTCCCACCTGTCATTGCCTACCGCTCTGCACCATGTCCACCACAAAGATCTCGCCCACACCTGGCAAACTGTATGATCGTTCATTTGCCTTAGCGTTTGTTAGCAATCTGTTGTTTGTCCCGGCCAACACACTGCTGGTGCATTACGCACAATGGATCGAATATTTACATTCTGATCGTGAACGCGCTTTAATCGAACTTGGTTACATCACCTCGAGTGGCGTCATTATTAGCTTTTTAGCGCGGCCGTGGCTCGGCCAAATGGTCAATCGCTTCGGCTCAAAAAAAATGTGGCTGACCGGCTATATATTTTTCCTCGTAGGCTTCCTCTCCAACCTCTTCATCACCGATGTAAACGCGTTTCTTTATATTTCCCGCGGAATCATCTGCTTGGGCGTCGCGTGCGTCTTCACTAGTTCCATTACCTATATCACGGTGACCACGCCGGTAGATCGCCGCACCGAAGCGATCGGGATTTTAGGCGTCAGTGGTTTTTTTGGATTTGTTATTGGCCCACTATTGGGAGAATCTATTTTAGGAACTCAGCCAACTATTGAAAATTTCCAGCTATTCTTCTGGACAGGTTCTGGGTGCATATTAACCTCGATGGTCATCCTGTTTTTCATGCCAGCAACCTGTGGCAATCGAGCAAAAGGCACATTAAGTCTGCGGCGATTTTTGACGACCGCCAAAAAATATTGGCCCGGTGGTATCATCTACGTTAACGCTGCTTTTGGTTTGGGCATGACCGTCCCGTTGCACTTATTAAAGAAGTTTGTTTTAGACGAATCGCTAACGGCTCCCGTTTTTGGCACGGCCGGATTTATTACGGTTTTCTACATAATTTATGCGGGCTGGGGCATTACGATCCGCTTGCTTTTGAAAAGCGCACCGGACCGCATCGGTCGTCGCAAAGTTTTGCTAATGGGTATTGTTGCAATGGTCCTGGGTTACATCAGTTATTGTTTTATTACACCAGACCGGTTATGGGCTCTGACCATCCCTGCCATTTGCTGCGGCACGGGACACGGTCTTTCGTATCACTGTATGACTTCCCTGACACTCGAATCGTTTCCAGCTAAGCACCGTGGCACCGGAACAGCTCTAGCAATGATGGCTTTTGACTGCTCCGCGGTCGTGGGAATGCCCATCATCGCTTGGATTGTCGTCGTAGCCGGCTATAACGCGATGTTTCTGGGTATCGCCGCCACAGTCACGGCAATCTCTGGGATATTCTTTTATCAACACGGAGTGCGATAGTCGTGGGGGACGCCTCGGGCAAAGGCATCGTGTACAATATTGCGCATGGCAAAATTGTATTTTTATTACTCAACGATGAATGCTGGTAAGTCAACAAGTCTGTTACAAGCTAGCTATAACTACCAAGAACGAGGCATGGAAACGTTGGTGCTTACGCCGTCCATCGACACTCGCAGTGGTGATGGGCATGTATCTTCAAGAATCGGGCTCAGTCAACCTGCAACTATTTTCAACAACACCGATAATCTGTTTCATCTCGTCCGCGACATCGCGTCTACAGTCGATATTCATTGTCTGCTGATTGATGAAGCTCAGTTTTTGGAAAAAGCGCAAGTCATACAACTTACCGACGTTACCGACGAACTCAATATTCCCGTCCTTTGCTATGGCTTGCGCACCGATTTTCGAGGAGAACTCTTTCCAGGTAGCCAACAACTACTCGCGTGGGCTGATGACCTAACCGAATTGAAAACCATTTGCCATTGTGGCCGCAAAGCCAATATGGTCCTCCGCCTCGACAGTGCGGGAAATGTCATCAAACAAGGTGCTCAAATCAAGATCGGCGGCAATGACCAATATGTTTCCGTTTGCCGCCAACATTTTAAATCAGGTATGGCCTCGCGACGAAAAGATGAATTAATGCTGGAGGGTTTTGATGATTGACCTAAAGGGACATAATGCACTGATTACGGGGTCCACTCAGGGTGTGGGTCAAGCGATCGCTATCGCCATGGCACAGGCTGGTGCCAATGTCATCATCCATGGTCTACATGATGACGACGCTGCACAAGCAACTCTGCAACGATGCAAGACGACCGGACAAACCGCAGAATTATTGACGGCTGATTTGGCCAGCGACGTGCAGCAAGCGACACAACAACTGTGTGCTGACGCACTCGAGTTGAATCCCAATATCGACATCCTCGTCAACAACGCAGGTACATACATCGATAAGCCATTTCTCGAAATGGATTATGCTACGTTCGATAAAACGATGCAACTAAACGTGTATGCCGGATATTTTTTAACCCAACATTTTTCCAAACACTGGGTTCAGCAAGCTACTACAGGGCGTGTTCTTTTTATTGGATCGATCAACGGCAAGCTCGCGGAAAACGTGCATACTGCCTATGACACTTCCAAAGGAGCTGTGGAAACGATGGTAAAGACGCTTGCCGTTTCACTTGCACCGCTAAACATCCGAGTCAACGGCCTAGCGCCCGGTCTGTTTAATACGCCGCTGACAGCGGCGGCTTTAGATGATCCTCAGTTCTTGCAATGGATGCAACAACACACACCCAATGGCCAAGTTCCTGCGGCGGACGTCTGTGGCGACGGTGCCGTGTACCTTGTTAGCGACGCAGCGCGACACGTCTGTGGACATATGCTGATGGTGGATGGCGGTATGAGTATTTGGCAACAACCAGACCCCTAAATCAGCGGAACTCGCACAATCTCATCGTCCGTTCACATATTTATTCTTGAAAGAGCACGAAGATAATGACTGATCTTAATCCAGCACCACAACTTTCCTTGAAAACACATGACGGTGCCGTTGTTGAATTGTCCCAGTACTGGTCAGAATTGTCGGCAGCGTTTTACTTCACTCGGCATATGGGCTGAGTGTTCTGTCGCGAGCAGATGGTCGATTTGCAAAATAACCTCGAGGATTTCCAGGCAGCCAACATCCAACCCGTTGTGTTTTTGATGGGAACCCCAGAGCAAGCTGCTCCACTTGTAGAAAAATATCAACTTACCTTGCCGGTTCTTTGTGACCCGCACCAAGAAGCATACAAGGCTTATAAAATCCCTCAGGGAATACCCTCGCAATATCTGGGGTGGCGAATTTGGTTACCGGGATTGCGAGCGATGTTTCGCGGTGGAATGGGAAAACCAGTAGGCGATGTCACTCAAATGCATGGTACCATTCTTGTTAACACAGACGGAAACATCCAAACCGAATTTATTGCGAACAACTCGGCTCACTATCCTAGCTTGGCCAATCTCACCTCTACTTAATCCATCACGCATGCCCAACGGTGATTAAACACTCCATGTACGACCTCATTATCAGTGACATCGACGGTTGCCTGTCGCCTGAAGATTCCTCACCAATGAATCTGGAAAAACTGACCACAATTGCCCAACACAATCAGTTGGCCTTTGAGCAGGGCGATCGCCCTAAACTTACGCTCTGCACAGGCCGACCGATTGCATTTGTCGAAGCATTATGCCGAGTTTTACAGAATCGTGACATCCCGTGCGTCGCCGAAAATGGGGTTTGGCTATTCGACCCACGAGATAATCAATACAGCATGGATCCTTCCATTACCCCAGACCAACTGGAAATGGTCCACGCAGCAGAACGGTTGTCATTAGAGATGTTTCAGGATCAAGGTGTCACTCTGCAGCCGGGAAAATCCGCCTCGGTAACGCTCTATCATCCCGACCCTGAAGTTATTCATGGTGTGATTCCAACATTAAAGGCAGAGTTTGAAAAGCGCGGGTGGCAATTTCGAGTCTCACCTACACTGTTCTATATCAATTGTGATTTGCCACAGATCAACAAAGCGTCGGGCATCGATCAATTACTGGCGCGAACCAATATTGACCCCAAACGCACAGCAGGTATCGGTGACACGTCAAGTGATTTAGCCATTGCCGATCGAGTGGAAACATTTGGCTGCCCAGCAAATGCATTTGCGGAAGTCAAAGAGGCTGCTGATTTTGTTTCGCAGTTCGAGCAAATTGAGGGAGTCTTAGATTTTATGCAATACCTAGAAAGCCAAAGCGACGCATGACTAATCCCGCTCGTATCTGCATACAAATCCTATTGCTGCTTTGTCTGGCGCATTTTACCGTCGACATTATTGCTACCACAATTCTGCCATTGCTGCCTACTATGGAACAGCAAATGGAATTGCAGCGAGAGGGGTTCTTGTATGGGTACATCATCTGGCGGATCACCGATTCATGTAGCCAAATGGCATTTGGCTTTTTGGGGGATCGGTATCGAATTCGTTTTATTATATGGGCCGGACCATTATTGGCATTTCTTTGTTTTTCCGTCATTGGATATGTCGAGTCGCCGGCTGTGATGGTAACTTTATTAGTTCTTGGTGGTATTGGCATTGCCGCATTCCATCCCGAGTGTGCGGCGACAGCGGGAAATTTATCACCTGACAACCGCAGTCGCTTTATGGCTATGTTTGCATTATCAGGTTATCTCGGACAATCCATTGGCCCCATCTACGCCGGTAGCATATCGGACGCGTTTGCCCTTAAAGGGTTAATATGGAATTTTGCTTGGGGATTGCCTATCCTGCTCATCGTCACTCTTGGAATGAGGCGGGTGTATACAAAACTCGAAACACAAACCGCCCCGCCAGTACTACCAGACACATTACCCTCGGTACCGTTGCAGATACGCGAAATGTGTTTGTTATTCACAAGTGGCATATTTCGAGTCATGCCGGTACTCGGTATTCCCATTGTTTTATCTTACTTATTAGCTGACAACGAATTTAGCGATACGGATAAAGGAGCCGTCGCTAGTGTTTTCATGGCAGGTTTAGGAATTGGAGGAATCTCTTGTGCCCTCGGCATCGGGCGGAACCACCAACGACTCATACTATGGTTGCCTCCATTGCTGGCAACGGTTCCAGTCGTGGCTATTGGTTACGTGGATTTGGTACCGTGGATACGTTTAACTAACTCGCTCTCTCTGGGACCGATGCACCTCCTAGCTTTAATCATTGGCATCTTACAGGGAATTGCTATGCCCGTATTTATTAGTTTTGCTCAGCAACTAATGCCCGACCGACAGCGGTTAGCTAGTTCTTTAACAATGGGTGTTACCTGGGGTACGGCCACATTGATATTCTACGCCGCCTTTTCCATTTTCAAATCTAACGGAAACCCACAGTGGATTTATTGGTTCTTTGGTACCGCCTGTCTTCTGAGTGCAATCACCAGCTTTCTTCTGCGTCCGCTAAATAACAACACAGAATGCGTCGGGGATTGAGGACATCTTTTCCTGCGCTCTTACCCGCCGTGCTAAAATACTATTACAAATTTTGTCGTACCATTTCCAAACAGGTGGCCTCATGATTCGTTGTTTTTTTATCTTGTTGTTTTTTCCAGCATTAGCATCCGCTATTGAGATCGATGTCTTATTAACCAACGGCACCATCTACGACGGAAAATCTCTCGATAGCCGCATTGGTGACATTGCCATTAACAATGGCAAAATCCTTGACCTCACAAAAAATAAAGAGGTGACCGCAAAGTTAGTCATCGATTGCACAGGCATGATCATATGCCCAGGTTTTATTGATTTACATAATCACAGCGACAATCAAGTCACTGCGGCGGCGACACGTGCCAACATTAACTACTTACTCCAAGGATGCACGACGATCGTGACTGGCAATTGCGGTGCGGGTCCCGTTTATGTCGACAAGTATTACACCGCCATAAACCAAGCTGGCAGCGGTACCAACGTCATTCATCTCCTAGCACAAGGAAATCTGCGGCGAGAAATCATGGGCGATGAACGCCGCAAGGCAACATCTGAGGAACAAGCAGCCATGTTGAAACTGGCTGATAAAGCGATGGACGATGGTGCCTGGGGCATGTCGACTGGCCTCATCTATGTACCAAGTTCATATGCCGACACCGCAGAAATCACAGCCATAGCATCCGTCGTCGCCAAACACGGCGGCATTTATGTAAGCCACATCCGAGGAGAAGGCAGTGGTTTAATCACCAGTGTCAATGAAGCGATGCAAATTGGACGCGATGCTAAGCTGCCCGTACACATATCACACTTTAAATCTAGCGGCCGCAATAACTGGGGGTTAGTACGGGTAGCTGCCAAGACCATCCAAGATGCACGTGACGACGGTCAACAAGTGACGGCGGATCAATATCCCTATCGAGCTTCCAGTACTTCACTCAGCGCGACCACAATCCCGACTTGGGCTCGTGCTGGAGGCCGGCAAGCAATGATTAAACGATTCGATGACCCTCAGGATGGTCTACGTATACGAACGGCAATCCAAGCGAAACTAGACCGAACAGATAACGGCGGGGCCATTCGAATTGCTCGCTGCTACCAACAAAAATGGGTCGGCAAAAGCATCGCTCAAATTGCAAAATTAGAGAACAAGCCGGCTCTTGAAATTATTGAATTGATCGAACGCAATGGAGGTGCGGGTGTGGTGAACTTTAGTATGGATCCCGAAGATGTGCGCTATGTGATGAGTCTCCCCTGGGTAGCCACCGCTTCGGACGGTCGGGCCTATTTGCCTGGTGCCGATAAACCACACCCCAGAAGCTACGGTACCTTTCCACGAAAAATCAGTCTCTTTGCACAACAAGAAGAAATCATCTCTGTTGGACATGCTATTCGCAGTGCAACCGGACTACCTGCTGAGATCCTCGGACTTAAAGACCGTGGCACATTGAACCCAAATATGATTGCCGACATAGTCGTTTATGATCCCACGACACTACAGGACAAAGCGACGTTTGATGACCCTCATCAATACTGCGTAGGCATCGAATATGTGTTTATTGGTGGTAAACTTGCCGTGTACCGAGGTCGACCAACAGGTGCCCTACACGGCCGAGCACTAAAAAAACCGGCTCGCTAGAGCCACACGCCCAGCGGAACACCGACCATCAACCCTTTACATTTTGCCTAACAAGCCGCGTTCTCGCATCCATTGCTCACAGCGTTGTGGCCAACGATGACTATTGGATGATGATTTTCGCAAGCCATAGCCATGACCACCGGTTTCGGTGATATGCATTTCCGCCGGCACTCCCGTTCGCTTCAATGCCAACCATAACAAGACACTACTTTCGGGAGTCACACCGTCGTTATAGGCGTGCGCCATAAACATCGGTGGTGTATTTTTAGTGACTTGTACTTCGGGTACTAATTTTCCATCTTTAACTAGATAAGCAGGATAAACCAATACGACGAAATCTGGGCGGCAACTAACCTTGTCGATCGCATCGATTTCATCATAATTTCGTTGGCTATATTTCAAAGCCGCCATCGCAGCTAAATTTCCCCCTGCTGAGAATCCTAGAATACCAATGCGGTCCTCGGCGATTCCCCACTGCTTTGCCCGTGCACGAGTAATACTCAGCGTCCGCTGAGCATCTTGTAATGGTGCGTGATAAGGAGGCAAACCGGCACGTCGTGGTACACGATATTTTAAAAGAACTGCATTAACGCCAATTGTATTCAACCACTCACAAACTTCTGTACCTTCTAAATCAAACGCCAGTATGTTGTATCCACCACCAGGACACACAACGATCGTCGTGCCTGAATTCTTGTCTTTTGGAGCTGGATAAAACTGTAACGTCGGCGTCGAAACATTAGAAATCCTAAGTACTTGCTTTTGCCCTGGCTTACTCGGCGTCGCTTTTTCCTCGCCAATATTGTCTGTTTCCTGAGGTGCAGCGTTGGGCCAAACATTTTCCGCTTTACCCTCAGCCGCTGATATAATCGGGCAATTAACGCATACAAGTACAGTTAGTATAGCAATCCAATTCAAGCTCATTCGTCATTCCTTTTTGTGACTGTTTGAATCTAATTTTACATTATAATACATTCTCTTGTTTCATTCCCCTCATTCCCCTCATTCCCCTCATTCCCCACTATGCATACTCGTCTCACTAATCTACTCGGCACGTTGGTTCGTAAGTTTGCACACCGTGTGATTAAACGGTATTACCCTCGGATCCAAATAACCGGCGCAGAACGAATTCCCAAAACCGGTCCGGTCTTATTTTGTGCTAATCACCCCAATTCACTTGTCGATCCTATTTTAATCGGTATCGCCGCTCGCCGTCCGGTCAGCTTTATGGCTAAAGCGCCTCTGTTTAAAACACCTCTACTCGGGCCCATCATCAAAGCGCTCGGAATGGTGCCGGCTTATCGAGGCCGCGATGATGCGCGACAAGTCAAAAAGAATAGCGCTAGCCTAGCGCTCGTAGCTAAAGGACTCAAAGCAGGAAGAGCGATGGGCATTTTCCCCGAAGGCGTATCCTCTGACAAACGGCAACTTGGAATGGTAAGAAGCGGCGCAGCGCGGATTGCACTCGAAGCATTCGACAACGGCGTCACTGATCTGATCATCATCCCGCTGGGAATTAACTACGACAAAAAAGAACAGCTGGGAAGTAAAGTTTGGATCGACGTTGGACAACCTCTCGACCTTGCCAGTTGGATTCCCGAACATTCGCAAAACAATGAGGAAACGATTGCTCCCAGCGATGACAAACGTTTAAGACGTAAACTTACCGAAGAATTAGGCACTGCGCTTAAAAGTGTAATCGTCCATGTCGACAACGCAGATTGGGATCCGCTACTGACCGATCTGGAAAATATTTTTAAGCGAACAAAACACAAACCGTCCGTACAAGTCCCTGCTCTCATGCGCCGCAAACGAATTGCTGACGCTATTAATTATTATTACGAGCAAGATCCAGCTACCGCTGAGGAGATCATTGGAAAAGTTGAATCCTATCATCGTGAATTGCGCAGTGCCGGCTTAGTCATCGACGATCCCATTTTAAATCGCAGTCGAACTTATGCCATCTTCACTTTTTTGTGGCAACTCGCAGTACTCGTGCTCTGGTTTTTACCAGCCTTGTTCGGGTCCATGATGAATATGGTGCCATTTCTCGTTACTCGCAAAGTTTCGGCGAAGTTTCAGGATGGCGGTCAGAAGACGATCGCCACTTGGCGGCTTGTATGTGGTATCCCGATTTATCTAATGTGGTATGGGATCATCTATCTGACCGTTTTATACGAAACGCAACAATTGCCGATGGCGATGATGATGAATTTCATGTTGCCTATCACCGGTAGCATTGCTTTGCGGTATTGGCCCTTTTTCGCCAAATCTATGCGCCATATGGGCCATCAGTTCCGAACGCTTACCAATCGCAAGCAGTTACACGACCTGCGAGAGAAACTAGCAGGCATCCGAGTCACGTTAATCGAATACGCAGAAAAGTATGCGGAAATATCACCGCGGCCCGAAAACACCCCGACCGTTCGCCCCTTCATGATGCTGTTTGCCAAGGCGATCGGAACCGTTTGTTTTTTAGCAATCGCGTTTGTCATCTATATGTATGCCGTTAATCTAGTCAGCTCCCAATTTGCACTAAAAACGGATGTAATAAATCCGTTAGCATCAAAATCGTCTTTGGAAGTTCGCGATGCTCAACTTGCAGCAACGAAAGAGTTGATTGCAATTGAACAGGCTTACCGCAACACTCTGAACAAAGCACGCGAGCTATTAGTCGATTACAAAGCCGGGAAAATCCATCTGGAAAACCAACAACATAGTGACCAAATTCAAGATTTGCTGCGACGATATTGTACCTATCGTGATAACCTACTTCGAATCTCACTAACGTATCGACCAGATCAAGATAAAACTCTGTTTGACAATCCACAATCTCAAGATCGCGCTTTAGTCCTTTTCGCCGCCGCTACACTTTTACGACATGAGATGTCCGCTAATTTCGTCAAAGCACATGATGGTATTAAACCAATACGACAGTTGCTTAACCTTCCCGAAACTCGCTGGGGAATTCCAGCAGGTGTATTTGATAGCGTGCAACGCGAGATGCTTGATGCAACCTACCAAGATATGATTTTCGCTGCGGAAACGGCCTATCTGCAACGAGATAGATTGGCCCTCAAAAACTCGCCGCTGCACACCATGATTGAAAGTTCTCAATCCGAAATTGCTGAAATCCCTGAGTTTGGTATTCGGGCTAGTGTGAACCGTGCGTTGCGAGACGCGAAGGACAATGCTGCTGATCTGTACCAACACATTAATGCCTTTACCGGAACCGTCATCGGTGACTTCCAAGTCAACCAACGAGAAATCGACAATCTGATTATGCCCGACGACCTACATGGATTTCATCAAGCTTTAAAACCCGGGGACATTCTGATTGAACGACGAGATTGGTATGCCTCGAATGCATTTCTACCTGGGTTTTGGCCACATGGAGCAATGTATGTCGGAACGGTACAAGAAATGAAAGATGCGGGTATCTATGAATTAGTACGCGATAAGATTCTGGAATTCGCTGATAACGATGAGAAATCGGAAAACAAATTGGGCAAGGCTCACGCTCAGTCCCTACGCGACATTCTTGAGGAATTTGAAAGGCCAAAAGCTAATAACCGTTATGAGCGTCATCATGTCATCGAAGCAGTCAGTGAAGGAGTCATCCTGAACACGATTGAGCATTCAGCTGGTGAGGCAACGTCGGTGTGTGCTTTCCGGCCAGCTCTACTATCTAAAGTACAAATTGCCAAAGCCGTCGCTTCGGCGTATTACTATTTAGGTCGAGATTATGATTTCGATTTTGATTTTGAAACTCGCAATGTATTGGTGTGCACGGAGGTTGTATATCGCTGTTATGAAGGTAACCGCGAAAACTATCCATTACAATTTACGCTGTCTAAAATCTTAGGAACGCACACTTTACCAGCGCAAAACATTGTCCAAAGCTATGTCGACGCCGTGCAGCGAAACGATTCAAACAACCAGCTGCAATTAGTTGCTTGGATCGACACCGATCGCCATAAACAACCAACTTCGACGCTCATGATTTTCAACGGATCAACGACCGGGCCAGATCACGCCTTTTTTGAAGAGACGTTAAACCGTCCGGGATTAACATGGGAATGGGAACGCCGCCAACATGGATTGCGAGCACTCATAACTAGGCCTACGGAATATCTATTTTACTTGTGCTTTAGCACGACCGTTGGAGCAGCACTTTATCAGGTCACGGTTCGACGTCGTCGTCGCAAACGTGCCGAATTGAATTAGCTCGGAACGTTGCTGGAAAAACAAGTGAATCACGATTCTTCATCATTGTCCGTTGACGCCCACACACATATTATTTGCTGGGGTGAAAATCCAGCTGATGGATTTCTATCGCCGTCCACTCAAAAGTCACTGGTCTCCAAAATATTAATTCGACTCGCAGGCATCCACCGTGAAAAGGGTGATACGATGTCCGAGAAACTAGTGAATCGACTATTTAACGACTTGGAAACAACGCAACTCGACCACGTCGTGCTGTTTGCACAAGATGCCGTTTATCGCGACGACGGTACGATCGATCTGGACCGCACGCACTTTTTTGTGTCGAACGATTATGTACTACACTTGGCAACTCGCTCTGACAAAATCATTCCTTGTTGCAGTATTAATCCCTTGCGGCTGGATGCATTGCAGGAGCTAGACCGCGTGTGGGATGCGGGTTGCCGCATTGTTAAAATCCATACAGCAATTCAAGGTGTCAGTCCCGATCTTGTAGCCTTTGATCCATTTTATAAACATGCTGCCGATATGGGGATGGTGTTGGTTTTCCACACGGGATACGAACATTCTTGTAAAGTCATTTCACAAAAATTCACCGACCCCGCCAAACTGCAGCGCGCACTGGATCACGGCGGCACCATTATTGCTGCACATTGTGGTACTTGTGCGTTTTTTGACCCGGAAGATTACTATCCACACTTCATCGAAATGATGAACCGCAACGACAACTTGTATGGAGATACCGCCGTGATGGCTGGCTTCGTCCGACTCGCTGCTTGTAAGCGACTCGCATTAGAATCTGAAAGCATTACTAGTCGCATTATTCACGGCAGCGACTATCCCATTCCACCGTCACGCATCCCCCACATCCGCCGCGCCGGGTTCTTTCCGCCAAACCGAAAAAACATACTTGAGCTCGATTTACATATCAAACGGGCCTACAACTATGGCCCCAAATACGAAAACCTGATCTTGGACCTACTACAAGAATAGGGCACCGATCATTCGTGCTAATTCGGTCGGAATTTAAAGATACTCTTTCCGTTCACTGACTCACCGGTGAAATAAACTTCACCTTGCTCGTCTAACCCAAAGGCCATGACGGGACTGCCGGTACCTCGCAGCTGAATATTCTCGGTCACTTGTTGCGTTTTAGAATCATATCGCAATGCCCAAATCCTTCCGCTTGTATAATCAGCGAATAAATAGCATCCAACCAGCTTGGGAAACACTTTGCCGCGGTACACGTATCCACCAGTGACCGACTTACCGATTTGATGATCGTATTCCCAAATAGGGTCCGTCACCTTTACGTTGGGATTGACTTTTGCATTACCAAATCCGTAGCTTCCTTCCGCGATGCTCCAACCATAGTTAGCACCTTTGCGAAGAATATTAATCTCTTCCCACTGATCTTGCCCAACGTCGGCGATCCAAATATTCCCCGTCAGCGGGTCATTGGCAATACGCCAGGGGTTTCGAATTCCGTAGGCGTAAATTTCTGGCAAAGCGCCTTTCGTGCCCAAGAAGGGATTATCCTTTGGAATCGCATAATTCTTGCCAGCAGATTTATGGTCGACATCAATTCTAAGGATGGTACCCATCAGATTACTTAAATCCTGACCACGGCCGTCGGGGTCATTACGACCACCGCCATCTCCAAAACCAATATATAACAATCCATCATTGCCAAAAGTCATCGGTCCACCATTGTGATTTGCGAATGGTTGGTCGATCTTCATCAAAATCAATTCGCTATCACCACTCGCCGTTCCAGTTTTTGGGTCCACCGTAAAACGAGAAACAAAGCTAAATCGACCATTTTTTAGTGACGATTTGTTGGACGTATAATAAACAAACACGTATCCGTTCTGTTTGAATTTGGGGTGGATCGCCATCCCCAACAAACCCTCTTCATTCACGTTGGATGCTGCATCATGAGCTTGCACACGATCCTGAATATCCAGAACCACAGACGCCAGCTTAACATCCGTCTGGTTTTCAATGGCATAGATTCGCCCTCGCTGATCAGCGGCAAACAATCGATTTGTGCCATCTCCGGGATGAATCAACTCCACCGGACGCAAAACTTGAACGCGTCCGTTCTCATCCGCTCCTTCAAAATTTTCCCACTTTATTTGTGGAAATGCTTCGACGACTTCTAAGTTCATTTGCGAATTGCTCGACTTTGGTGCAGCGTCACCAGCTCGAGGCAAGCGTATTTTGATATTGCGATACGACACCATATTGCCGTGGTCCTGTAAGCAAATATGTCCTTTGCCGGTTTTCCCAAACTCGGGATACTTCGCAAACTTGCTCTTTGCAATCCGCTCAGTCCAATCCTTCGAATTCATATCAAAATGAAAATAACTGACGCCGTTAAGCTGAACTTCGCAATCTTTCTTCGCAATGCGGACATACAATTGGTTCCATTGTCCCGCCGTCCGCGTCGCGTCATCTAACTCAATTCCTTGATAGCCAACTTGAGCTTCAAACATCTTTGCCCAATTTGGCTTGCTCGGTTTGTACAACTGGTAAAGCCAGCCTGATTTCTGTGCGTCATGACCGTCAACGTTATCTTGCACTTGAATTTCGGGTCCCGTATGCCATGGTCGCGCTAATGATTCAGACACGTGATACATGACACCACTGTTACCACCTTTGGAAATTTTGTAATCCAACGATAATTCAAAGTACTCGTATTGTTTAACGGTAATAATGTCTCCCGCTCCCGCAGCTACCCGACTCAGAGCGCCATCTTGCACTTGCCATCCATCTCCAATGCCATCCTTTTTAAAGTTGCGCCATCCTGTTGTTGATTTTCCATCAAACAACAAAGTCCAGCCAGTTAGTTTTTCAGCAGGAGTCAATCCATTAAGTGGCACTTCTGCTCGTAGCTCTGTTACTTGCAAACCATAGACCACAACGATACTGCACAACACATATCCGATAAAGGATTTCATAACGAGTTCTTTCCTAGAGAGATAATAAATACAAAAGTGAATTTCTACGCGATGATCGCATCAATCGGTCGACCGACTTCTTTTTCAATACGTTTACGTTCTGGGATTTGCATCCGCGAGGAATCAAGTCCAAGTTGTTTTAGCACCGTTGCGTGAATATCAGTTACGTAGTGACGTCCTTCAACGGCATGGAAGCCCAGTTCATCGGTCGCACCGTGAACCATACCACCCTTGATGCCCCCGCCTGCCATCCAAACACTAAATCCGAAGGGATGATGGTCGCGACCGTTTGAGTTTTGCGTGCCCGGCGTACGACCAAATTCCGTCCCCCAAACAACCAGTGTCTCATCTAACAAACCACGTTGTTTGAGGTCTGCGATTAAACCGGCAATTGGCTGATCAACTTCTTTGGACAACCGAGCATGTCCTGTTTTGAGATTGCTGTGAGCATCCCAAGCTCCGGCTCCACCGTTGCTGCCATGAAATATCTGAACAAATCGCACACCTTGCTCGACCAAACGCCGTGCTGCAAGGCACTGTTGTCCTACTGTCTTCGTTTCTTTTTGGTCCAATCCATACAGGGATTGCGTAGTTTTCGTTTCATCCTGAAAACGAACAATTTCCGGAATTGCACTCTGCATCCGAAACGCTAATTCATACGACTTGATGCGGGCCTTCATGGCTGTATCGTCCGGGTAATCCTGTTGTGCGATACCGTTGAGTTCGCCGAGTAACTGAAATTGAGCTAACTGTTCTTCGTGGAATATCTCATTACCCGGTGCCGCAAATGGTAACGGATTTTTCGGATCTACATTTAACTGCACGCCGGCATGTTCTGGTCCCAAATAACTCGCACCGTGTGCCTCTTTGCCGCCGCAACAATCCGCAATTGGTGTCCCCATCACAATGAACTTTGGAAGATTCTCATTGAGCGTGCCTAGACCATAGTGAATCCACGAACCAATTGTCGGAAAGAATCCATCTAGGCGATGACGGCCCGTGTGAAATTGTAATTGTGCTCCGTGGTTATTGTCGGTCGTCCACATGCCCCGACAAATCGATAATTCATCTATATGTTTGCTTAAGTGAGGCCACCAGTCGCTAACTTCAATCCCGCTTTCGCCATGTTTTCGAAAACCAACTTGTAGTGGATAAACATTGGGCCAAATATGGCCGTTGGCATCATTGGGCACAACAACTCGCAGGTTCTGCTCATTGTATTTATTCGTCAACGCATCTTTATACGGAGTATCACCAATACTCTGGCCAGCGTACTTGTTGAGTACTGGCTTCGGATCAAAACTTTCCATATGGCTTGTGCCGCCGACCATGAACAGCCAAATCACGTTCTTTGCTTTAGGCGCAAAATGCAACTGACCAGGTTCCACGCTACCTTCGTTTCCAAACCCCTCTTCCGCAAACATGCTGCGGAGAACAACACCCGTAAAACCCATACCGGTGCCAGCAAGAAACCGACGACGTGTAGCGCGATTTGTGTGCAAATTTTCGATCATGAATATATTCCTATGAGTTACCGTATCGTTATGAACTCGTTGTGATTTAACAAAACTAACACTAAGTTTTCACAAGCTCGAATCTGAGGATCTTCAGCGGGAGCAATATCTACTTGGGCTCCAGAATCAAATTTGGTTAACACTTCAGGGTTACTCAGTTTTAAGGTTTGTTGGCTAATAAATTTTTGGCAAACGGTAAGTTCGCGTGTGCTCGGTGGACGCCCTAAAATCTGATCAAATCCCTTTTGAATGAATTTCGAAACGTCTCCGTCGTCAAGTTGTCGCATTATATTAGCTGCCAATACGCGCGATTGACGCTTGGCTAATGGGCTATTAGCCATCGCCAGCGCCTGCTGCGGAATAATACTATTTTTTCTCTCATAACATTCCTCTGGATTTGCAACATCGAATAGCTGCAAAAACGTCATCTGTTTTTCATAGGCGGTTTGGAAATAAACGCTACGTCGATAGTTGGTCATTCCATCAGTAAATGAAATTTCCGGGCCTCCCATCTTTAAATCCAATACTCCAGAAACATGCAGCACGCTATCACGTAGCACTTCCGCTTCCATCCGTCGTGAATTCATCCGCCACAAGAACTTGTTTTTTGGATCGTGTTGCATATTCCGCACTGATTCGGCTTCGGCCGAAGAACGCATTTGATATGCACGACTATTCATAATCAAACGGTGAACATGCTTCATGCTCCAATTGTTTTCCATCAACTCAACCGCTAGATAATCCAACAACTCTGGATGTGAAGGCGACTGGCCATTGAGTCCAAAGTCGAATACCGAGGGCACCAAAGCCGTACCAAAATGTCTTAACCAAATATGGTTTATCGCCACTCGAGCGGTCAACGGGTTATCGCGTGAAATGATCCAGTTAGCAA
The DNA here is from genome assembly GCA_963934735.1 of uncultured Planctomycetaceae bacterium. GTDB lineage: Bacteria > Planctomycetota > Planctomycetia > Pirellulales > Pirellulaceae > UBA721. Next base: position 18,686 of record CAWVZW010000022.1, on the reverse strand, counting down.
AAGCAAGGCGGCGACCACTACTGGTCTGAGGGTAGGTTGGGCCTAGTGGTGAATACGTTTCGGCTACCGTTTCTTCTTTACTAAGTTTCGCCACTTTTCCCTCCGCGGCCTGCGCCGCTTGGATGGCCTTATCAAGCTCCTTTTTATTTGCAGCATTATCTACCGCCGCAACTTTCGCTTTCGCCGCGGTCACTGCTGCTTGTGCAACACCCTCCCCGTGTTTGGCCTGCAAAAGTTTCATGGTTTGTTCCGCGAAATGCGCCGTCTGATTCAGTTCCGAAATAACATCTGCGGACATCGGTGATTCTCTAAACTTTCCCTTGTCCGCTGCAGTCCGAGCAACAACAAATGTCATTTGTTGTTGCTTCAATTCTAGTGTGAGCTTAGCTATTTTAACCGTGTGGTCTGCAGCAGCTAAACGATCAACTAATGGCAAGCTGTTTGCCGGTTTGGTCGTTCCCATTTTCGGCAATTCCAGAATAGCATCGGCAGCTAAGGTGCTGATTTTCAATGAATCAATTGTGCCTTGGCTATCATAGGTCCAAAACTGTAACGGCCCTTTTGTCCGAACTCGAGCAAAACTCAAGGCTTGAACAAACTCGCCATTGAGAAACAAATTGGCAAGCTGCCCTTGAATCAAGAAGCGAATAGAGATCTTCTCATTGAGTTTAATATTTCGGGGTAGTGTGCCGTCTTTTCGATACACGATCGTTGTGCCCGCTTGCTCGGTAAACTGTGATTTCGGTCCGCCAGCAAAGGCGCTGACATAAAACCCTAAAGAGCTGTCTCCTTCTTTATCGAAATCAAACCCAATGGATTTCCATTTATTACCGCCTCGAATTGTCACATCAACAGTTAACTCAAAATCCTGCGGCAACTCCGTCTGTAATTCAATCCGCCGCTTTAGGTCGCCTAGTTCATTTTGAACCAGTGCCCCGTTCATTAGTTTCCAATCGCCTTCAATTATTTTCCAGCGCTGAGTATCTAGTTCATCAAACTCATCCAGCACAATCACAGCTTGTTTCTTAGTGGCTTCCGGAGGTTCTTGTTCGCCTGCTTCATCCTTTTTTACTTCATCCTGATTTTCTTTAGCGACTTGTTCTTGCATTAATTCTTGCAATTTGGCCTCGGCTGATTTCAATTGGCTTGTTGCCAACGCCAACTCCTTTTCCGCTCGCACTCGATCCTGTTGTTGTGCTAAATCCGTTGAACCAGGGTAAAACGCAGCCGCCGGAAGTTTCACCGATTCCACTTCCAGAGATGTACCAAACACCGGCGGAATACCGGGCAGCATAACCTCATCTTTTTTAGGTGTCCGATCATCGCCTCTCAAAAACACATAGGTCTGGTCATTTAATCGTTTGTCGAACACTCGAGGAATCGTTTGTCCAAGGGGATTCACCGCAGACGCAACTTGCGAATCGCGAACGTCGTGTGTTTCAAAAATAGCACGGTATTCATAATACGCTCGTTGGGAAATCGGGTCATACATATGGTCGTGGCATTTAGCACAACCGATCGTTACTCCCAGAAAAGCTTTCCCGCTGTGTTCGATGGTCTTGTCTAACCAGGTGTGTCGATTGAATTTATACCAACTACGAACTAAGTACCCGGTCGCGCTTAATGCTGCAGGGTCGGTGGGCGCGACTTCATCACCCGCCAACATGTGTTGTACCATCGTGGCATAACTTTTGTCATCGTTGAGTGAATCAATAATCCAATCACGCCAGTGCCAAACATGTTTTTGGCTATTGCGAACCTCTGCCTTAAATCCTGACCAATCACTGTAACGCCAAACGTCCATCCAATGTCGTCCCCAACGTTCGCCATAGCGGTCACTTTCTAAAAGCTGATCCACTACGTCGGCCAATGCACTTTCTGATTTATCAGAAAGAAAGCCTGCGACTTGACTCGCCGTTGGAGGGATGCCCACTAAATCCAAGTACGCTCGTCGGATGAGTGTCCGGCGGTCTGCAGTTGTAGTTGGTTGCAAACCGTGTTGCGAGTGACCGGCAGATATCCAGCGGTCAATTTCATTTGCATTCCATTTCCCGTCCTTGCTTTTGGGCGCTGGTATTGCCACTGGTTTCGCATAGGCCCAGTGCTTAATACTAGCGGCATCATCACTGCCCAATGCACCTTCATCAATCCATTTGGCTATAAGATCGATCTGTTGACTTTTCAGTGGAGGACCGCCGGCGGGCATTAACAAATCTTCTTCTTCATCTCGCAACACTCGTATTAACAAGCTCGCCTTACTGTTGCCCTTAACAATCGCCGGTCCGCGAACGCCGCCAGTTAACATGGCTGCGATAGAATCGAGACGTAATTCACTCTCTGCTTCTAGTTGGCTGTGGCACTTAAAGCACTTGGCCACCATAATCGGCTTGATATCGCGAAAAAAATCGACCGTATCTTGGGCATGTATCATGGTACCCAACGACGATACTAGGCAAATCGAAGAGATAATAACAAGTCGATTCATAATATAACCGTATTTCCACCACTGCATTTTGGGTTATCAGATACATTTATTTAAGCAAACTACATTGTAATCCAAAATCCAACACGTTGTAATAAAAACGGCCGATCCTCGCCTGCAAAACAAGGGTTAATTGTAATGCCAGCGTCACAGCTGATCGACAAATCGCTCTTTGTCGACGGTCGGTCGGCGATTGTGAAGTTTACACGCCTTGTATGTGATTTTGTTGTTCTAAATATTGGACCACCTGATCTGCTAAGGATGCAGCAGTACCTTGTCCCGAATGTAAATGCAATTCTGGTGACTCAGGTGACTCATAGGGGTCGTCGATGCCAGTCATACCCTTAATTTCTCCGGCTCGAGCTTGACGATATAAACCTTTCGGGTCCCGTGACTCACAAAGTTCAAGTGAGGCATCAACAAAGACTTCGATAAAGGCACTCGATTGCGACTCCAACCGCTGTCGTACCCGTTGCCGGTCGAGACGATATGGACTTACGAATGCCGCCAATGTAACTAGGCCGGCGGTGGCGAACAAAGCAGCGGCACTGCCCACTCGACGGATATTCTCTTGCCGATCTTGAGCAGAAAAACCCAGACCAAAGCGTTGTGCAAACTCCTCACTAAAATCCGCTAGAATTTCTTTACTGGCCGTAAGGCCATGCCGCACATTGTCACCATCGAGCAATGTCGTGTGTACTCCGCGAGTAAAAAGTTTCTGTTCAACGATATTGGCGACTGTACTTTTACCGCTACCGCTGAGTCCTGTAAACCAAACTACACAGCCGCCATGGCCGTTTAACTCAGCATGTTGTTCTGGGGTCACGGAATGTTCGTGCCAGGTGATTTGCGTATCGTCCATTATATCTCCGTCTCTGACTTACCCAATCCATTATTTGCGAACTTGTTCGGTTTGAATCCCAGCTAGCTGACATAGTTGAGCATTCATCACGTGTTGAGGACAACTCCAAACCATAAAAAACAACGCCTCTTGGCACCAACGTCCTGCTGGATGCCCCGTCACAAATCCAGCACCTTTAGCAGCGGACAAGGACGCTTGAGTTGCTCGCAACACCAAGTCATTAGCTCGCATCCTTAAATCTTCAGCCGCACAAGCGGCAATACCAGCGGCGGTATCTAACAATTCTCCCCGTAGCCCTTCCCACTCCGTCAGTAGCGATTGTGCTGGTCCCTGCAAGTCATCACGCCTCTGGGACTCTTCCACAATAAAATCAATCGCCGCGCCAGCCAATCCCAGCGCCAAGGTCGACGTTTGTAACCCTCCTGTGTGAGCTCCAATTGCTCCCACCATTACATTTTCAACGGGCCCACCAAGCAGCCATTTTCGATCCACGGAAACGTTGTCCATACTTACTCGACCAGTGTGGCTTGAAGTCAACGCTACCAAACTCGCTGGATCGTGCAACGTAACTCCACGTAATGAAGTCGGCATGACCGTTAAAATTTGTCTGCCGTCCTCGAGAGTTGCTCCAATAACCACGGTTTCAGCCTGAGTAGCTCCAGTGACCCACGGGCAGAATCCATTGAGAATAAATCCGGTTTCGGTTTCGACGGCAGTCAACACCGGCTTCGCCAAATGCCGGTGGCTCGTGGTCAAATGTGAGATACCGACGGTTGAAAACTGGCTGCCTACTAACAGGTTGGGAAGTAATGTTTGGCGAGCATAGTCGTTGTCTGCCATAGCAATTCGCTGACAAGCACCGGTTCGTTGGGTGATGATGAATGTGGTTGTTTGACAAGCCGCACCAAGTGCTAGATAGCCTCGCGCCAAATCAACATCCGACCAACCCAGGCCACCATGTTCTTCGTCAATAAACCACTTAAAGACACCATACTTGCCGCATAGTTCCAATTGCTCGTGTGGCCATGGTGTTGCACCAGCAGTCGTTGGGTTATCAAGCTGGGAACTTAAATCGCGCAGTCTATTACACAAAAGCCCCAAGGCCGGGTCGTCTGGCGTTAAAATTATTTCAGGTTCTGCAAATTCGTTCATCAAGTCATTATATCCTCGGCAGGCCCATTTTGAAGGGGCAAGGTCTTAATACGGATTACCGAAACATCTCAAAAATGGTACTCTTTCTATAAGGACGATAAATAATAAAAATGGCTTGGCATTGTGCAATTGGCAATTCAACCAAGCACATTATCTTGTAGACAGGAACGGACTTGTGCAAAAAAAAGTTGATACAGTTTACCTAGACGCTAGGGACAATATTTGTGTAGCAGCGCGCGATTTAACTGCCGGGCACAGCTTAGAAATCGCAGGTCAAGATATTACTCTGCAACAAGATATCCGCATTGGTCATAAAATTGCTGTTGCTGAAATTACAAACGATTCCTCTGTTTTTAAATATGGCCAGCCCATCGGCAAAACGACCGAGGCTATATCTCCCGGGCAATGGGTTCATATTCACAATATGCGGTACGACGCCCCAGAAGGTGACTATGAAAAGGCAACGCAACACCCTCCTGTTGGTCAACCTATAACCGACCGCACATTTATGGGCTACCGTCGGCCGAACGGTTCCGTCGGCACACGCAATTATATTGGGATCCTTTCTTCCGTGAATTGTTCGGCAACTGTCGCCCGCTATATCGCCCGGCACTTCACCGACGAACTCTTACAGGAATACCCTAACATTGACGGAGTCGTTGCCTTCACTCACGGAGAAGGCTGTGGCATGGAATTTGGTGGCCTGCGGCATGAAATGTTGACTCGCGTAATCGGCGGAATCGCGCGGCATCCCAATATCGGCGGATACTTGATCGTTGGACTAGGCTGCGAGCAAAGCACCATTGGCTATTTAGTGGAAAGCCAGAACCTCGTGCAAATTGACGGGGTCGAAGATTCAGGCGACGCAGGAGATGCTACGCTACATCGCAATGGGCCCCCAACACTCAGTATGCAAGACCACGGCGGTACAGTCCGAACAGTTGAGTTAGGAATTGAGCAAATCAATAAACTATTGCCGGTAGTGAATGCCTTAGAGCGAGAAGAAATACCAGCCAGGGAAATCATGTTGGGATTGGAATGTGGCGGTTCCGACGGCAACTCCGGGGTCACTGCTAATCCAGCATTAGGCATAGCTAGCGACATGCTTGTTGCCTGTGGCGGCACAGCGGTGCTTTCCGAAATGCCTGAGATCTATGGTGCTGAACATTTATTGACCGCCCGTTCCCGCAATGAAGAAGTGGCTGACAAGTTGATCGAGCGGATTAAATGGTGGGAATGGTATACCGATGTGTTTGGCGAAAGTATTAGCAACAATCCCTCGGTGGGAAACAAAGAGGGCGGACTTACGACAATTACCGAAAAATCGTTGGGAGCCATCGCCAAAGGTGGCTCGACGGTTCTTGAAGCCGTTTACGAATATGCTCAACCGATAACGCAAAGGGGCTTCGTCATAATGGACACGCCAGGGTTTGACCCCGTGAGTGTTACAGGAATGGTTGCCGGTGGGGCCAATGTCATTGTATTTACGACCGGTCGCGGCAGTTGCTTCGGCTGTAAACCGACGCCCTCTATTAAGATATCGTCCAACACGCCAATGTTTGAACGGATGAAAGACGATATGGACCTCGATGCCGGAACCGTATTAACAGGTCGCACATTAGAAGAAATGGGTAGCGAAATCTTTGATGAAATTCTGGCGGTTGCCAGTGGTAAGAAAACACGCAGTGAAATCCATGGCATGGGTGAGGATGAATTTGTACCCTGGACGGTCGGGGCTCAGTTGTAACGCCACGGTTCGCTGCTAAGAGATCCCAACAAGAATTAATGATTCGTGAAATACTTTGACATCATCAGTAGCCGCTCTCGATCACCAATAGCAATGCTTGCTCGCGTGGGCCTTCACTTATTATCCATTCCCTACGGCATCGCTATTTATTGTCGAAACCAGCGATTCGATAAACAGAACTCGGCGTCCACTGGGATATCAATCCCTGTCATAAGTGTTGGAAACATCACCGTTGGTGGCACAGGTAAAACACCGTTGGTCGAGTTCATCGCACGATATTTGCGACAACAGCAGATTCGAGTGACACTCGTAAGTCGCGGATATGGCGCTAAAAAAGGTCAACCCAATGACGAGGCCTTGGAACTTGAACGCAAACTTCCAGACGTACCGCACTTGCAGAATCCGGATCGAGTTACGGCAGCACGCATGGCCATCGCTGAATTCGAAGCCCAATTGATTTTGCTGGATGACGCGTTTCAACACCGACGCATCAAACGCGACCTAGACATTGTATTAATCGATGCCACCTGCCCATTTGGCTATGGGCACCTACTTCCCCGCGGATTGCTTCGTGAACCGCTCAGCAATCTAAAACGTGCAGACCTGATTGCCGTAACGCGGGTTGATCAAATAAGTACAGAACAATACGACGAGCTTGAATTACAAATCCAACGCTTCAATACGACGGCGGATATCGTTTCTTTTGCACATGCAATTACAGGTATTGAGAACCATAGCGGTACACAACACGGGCTAGCACATATCAAAGAGAAACGCGTTGTCGCATTTTGCGGAATTGGAAATCCCAAAGTATTTCACGACATGCTAGTGCAACAAGGTCTACACGTAGTCCATTTTGAAAAATTCGCCGATCACCATGATTATCAACGCACGGATATCCAACGATTAGTAAAATTAGCCGAGACTCATCAAACAACCACAATTGTTTGTACGCACAAAGATCTCGTTAAAATTCAAGTTGACCACTTGGGGGTCGCTGAACTTTGGGCCTTAAGTGTTACCGTTACCCCGACATGTGGAGGGAACGAATTCACTTCAGCTCTAGACGCAATCATCACCACGATTCCAACAGATGAGTAACATTCATGTCGACGACTACATTATCTGAAGCACCCGTACTAATAATTGGAGCAACATCCGGGATTGCTCAGGCAGTTGCCCATCGACTTGCAAGTCAAGGGACATCTCTGGTCTTGGCAGCACGCAACGAAAGTGAACTGCAAGCTATCGCTAATGATCTCAAAATACGCTACGAAATTAAAATCAAGACCGTGATCTTTGAAGCTTTAGATTTTGAAACTCATCAGCAGGTCATCGAAACTTGCTGGTCCGAGTCCGATATGCAAGGCGTTGTAGTTTGCCACGGTTCGCTGCCAGATCAGCAAGCAGCGCAAGCCGATTGGTCCGTTGCCCAACAAGCTCTTGATATTAACTTTACCTCCGTCGTATCCGTGCTCGAAAAACTTGCTGTAAAGTTTATAGCCCAAGGCCAAGGTGGATATCTCGCAGTCCTCTCATCCGTTGCGGGTGATCGTGGACGACAAAGCAATTACATCTATGGCGCGGCCAAAGGTGGGTTGAGTGTTTATTTGCAAGGACTACGTAACCGCCTGTACCACGATGATATTCACGTTTTAACGGTAAAGCCAGGGTTTGTTTATACCGCGATGACGGCCGAGGTATTAAATGAAAAATCGCCGTTGGTGGCTTCTCCGGATCAAGTCGCTCGAGATATCTGTCGTGCAATTGCTAAACGCAAAAACATAATTTACACCCGCTGGTTTTGGCGGTACATCATGTACATCATTAAAAAAATCCCTGAATGGAAATTCAAACGTATGAAAATGTGAATTCGACCCTTTTCTTCGTGTATCTGAGTATTCATTCACAGGCAAAATTACTTAGAAATCTATACTGTAAACGCCGATACTACTCATATGCGCATATAATAGTAGCTGAAGTACTTTTCCAATCAAACCAATCCAACTTTGCATCATCTAATGGCCACTGGTTCTATCTCAACAAATACTGGTACTGACACCGCTGAGGACACGTTACAAATCAACGATGTCTTGTCGGCAAATTGTCGACGGTTGAAATTAACTGAATTAGGCGTCGCCGCTAGCCGCTTTGCTCTCGTTGCTACCGGACTACTACTGTTAGCGTTTGTGATCGACCATTGGGCCTATCTAATCCACACTTCCGCATCCCTCGGATCGTTCGGACGCTGGATGTTTTTCTTGGCACTTGTAATCGCGTTTCCAATCGCACTTGCCAAACAGACCGTGCAACATGCCCGCCGTAAATTCAACCCATTATTTGCTGCACAGCAAATCGAGACAGACTCTCCTGAAATCAAAAACAGTGTTAGTAATTTCTGGCAACTACGTACGCCATCCACCGGCGTCCACCCCTCGATTCAACAAGCAATGGCAGCGCAAGCCAATCTAGACCTGACCGACGACCGGATTCAGGATGGAATCGACAATCGCTCTCTTTCACAATGGGGTTACGCAGGACTCGCGACTCTGACACTGACGGCAATTTATTTTGCATGGATGCCACAGCCATCTTTGCAAACAATCCATCGCATTTTGATTCCATGGGATACGGTTGCTCGGCCGTCTGAGATAACCATCAGTAATATCATCCCCGGCGACATTGAAACCCATTTTGGTGATGCACTACCAGTCACTGTGCAAGTAGACGGTCTCGATGACGATGAGCCTGTTCGATTATTTTACCGCGCTGTAGACGGCAGTTCGACCGGACAAAATATATTGATGACCCGCTCGGGCACCTCCACCTTTACCGCAACGATTGCCGATGATGACCTTGGAATCCAACAGTCCATGCAGTATTGGATTGTCGCTGGCGAATCGACTAAGCGAACAGCTCAGTCCGATATATTCCAAATCACTGCGGTCGCTGCACCCTACATTCAAATTCAGTCAATCCAATACGCTTATCCTGCTTACACGCAACTGCCTCTAACAGTCGTGACAGACCGATTTAATGTCGACGCGGTTGAAGGAACAGAACTCATCATCAAAGCGGAATCTAACCAAGTGATTGAAACTGCGTCTCTTTATCTGTTCCAGCCCAACACAGTGGAACCAACGAAACGCAGCGCGACTCAAATACAAAGCAAGACCTGTGAATTCCAGCTAACCCTTAAGCTACTCGATGATCAATTAACTCCTGAGTTTTCACATTTTGAAATCGTGTTTTCAACCGTCGAGGGTAAAACCACCTCGGAGCCGATTCGCTATGGCATTCAAGTCCAAGCCGACATGGCACCGGAAATTACCATTGAATCGCCGACGGCTAAGGAACTTGAAGACGGCCCCGTCCAGTTGCCGTTGAACCAAAACCTGAAAATTCAGTTTCAGGCGCATGACCCAGATTACGGACTCGAGCAAATTGATTTTATTATTCAACATGGCGATCAGGAACCCATCGGTAAATCGTTGTTTCACCACGCTATGGGTAGTGAGGACGTTATTCGCGAAAATGTTGTATTCAATCCTCGATCATTGAACATTCCCGTTGGCAGTCGAGTCATCCTTTTTGCCACTGCTGCTGACAATCGACGAATTTCGGCGCGACCAGAACCCAATGTAAGTTCGTCGGAACATTTGGTGATCCACATTGTCGAACCTAATCAAAACGGAAATTCCTCCGATACTACGAACAATAGTAGCGACGGCGACAATGACCAAACCAACAATTCTGACCCACCAAATACTCCCGATCAAAACGACCCGCAGTCCGATGATATGCCGAAGGATAGCGATGGCAATCAAGGAGGATCAACTGCCGGCGAAGATGGTACAGGCGGAAGCGGCGGTACAGAAGGTGAAGCATCCGAGGGCGAGGGTGGCAGCGGCGGTGATGGCCAACAAACCGATAAACCGGAGGATCCCAACGGCGATCAAAATGGTCCCAAACCCAACGCCCAAGGCGACATGGGTAATCCCAGTGAAAATCCAGAAACTGGAAATCAGTCTTCGGAGTCTGGTGAAAATGGCGGCGAATCCAAACCAACCGAAGGTGAACCAACTGGGGAGAATATGAACGACCCAACCAATGGTAACACCGGAGACCAAGGTAATCCGCAAGAACAAAAGAATCAGGGCGATCCCGACACTGGTACGGATACTGAAATTGGCTCGGGTGACAATTCCCAAGGTACACCTACAGGCGAAGGAGATCAATCCAATCAAAACGGCCGTCCTGAACAAGAAACGCAGGGCGGGAAAAATGAAGACTTGCATGACGGTGAGATTTTCGAACGCATATTGAAACACATGCGAGAAAATCAAACTCCCCAAAATAACAAACCACCCATCAACCCAGACTTGGAAGATGGTGCGAATTCGGACAACACTCAAATTCAAAAAGACCCTCAAACACCGAATGACGCGGGCGACAATCAAAATAAACCGCAGACACCTACCGAGCAAGAGAACGTCAACCCCAATGGTCAAGACTCTCCTATGGAACCCCAACAAGGTGAAACAGCGGGTGAGGATTCCAATACCACCAACCCAGCGGAAGCATCAAACAATCCAGAGGCGTCTCAAGGCGACGCAAATAACCCTTCCACTGATCCCGCCACCGGGACAGGAGGATCCGGTACATCCGCCAAGACGCTTGGTGAAACGGATGGCCCGGAAGAATCACCGGACGGGTCTCCCAACCAACAAGATAACACGGGGCAACAAACATCCAACGGATTCGCTCAACCCGAAGGGGCGACCGGAACTCAACAAGAGAGTCAAACCAATGGCGGTCCACTCAATGACCCCAACAATCGACTTGAACAATCAAAAATGGAAAAGACGCTTACGGAACAAGAATTGGCCAATTTAAAATACACTCGTAAAGCGACCGACTTGGCACTGCAATACTTAAAAGACAAACAGCATGACCCCGATCAAAAACTCCTTGATGACCTAGGTATCACCGCCGAGCAAATGCGAGAAATGATTGCTCGTTATGAAAAACTAAAAACGGACAAAACTCCACAAGGCAGTCAAGCCTTAGAAGAATCGTTACGAGCATTAGGTTTGCGAAACTCTAAAAACCTGAATCCTCGCACGGTAAACGTGCAGGCTGAAAATGTGACAGGTGTTCGTAACGCGGGTGTTGTGTCAGGACTACCCGCTGATCTACGCCAAAAATTTCGCTCGTTCCGTAAAGGCACAAACGTGTCGGACGAATAGAGGCGACGCCCTTTCAGCGGTTTAACTCTCACTGCTTGAAATTACGTATAATTTCGACTGTCGACCGTGTCTGAAGTACGCCAGAGGATGTAAACTTACGTATATTACAAATTGACTAGATTTTGATAGTTCCCACCTTCCACGCACCCTTTCCTGCGCGTTTTCATCAACATGACCGACAGTCAAACACGGTACTTAGTTCCATTTGACCCCAAAAAATTGATCCATCGATTTACGGATGTGTTAATTATTGGTGGTGGATTAGCTGGCCTGCGGGCGGCCAATGCGGTCGCGCCCAAAAACCATGTAATCTTGGTTACCAAAGAACAACTGCAACAATCCAACAGCAACTATGCGCAGGGTGGAATTGCCAGTGTCACGCACCCCGACGATCATTTTGACAATCACGTACAAGATACGCTAACCGCTGGTGGCGACTTATGCGACCGTGATGTTGTCGAGATGGTCATTCGCGAAGCGCCTCAACGAGTCGCTGAATTAGTGAGTTGGGGAACCGACTTCGATCAAAGCGATGGCAATCCGTTACTAGGTCGCGAGGGCGGACATAGTCATCATCGTATTCTGCATGCACTCGGAGATGCCACTGGTAAAGAAATCGTCCGCGCAATGATTCAATGGACGCAAAAACAGAGCAACATTCAAATAAGCGAAAATGCTTTTACCGTTGACTTACTAACTCACAACAACTCATGCCGTGGCGCTTTGATATGGGAAAATAATCAATTGGCTATGGTCTGGGCCAAGCAGACAATTCTCTGTACTGGTGGATGCGGTCAACTTTATCGCGAGTCAACCAACCCCCAAGTTGCAACTGCCGACGGGCACGCCATGGCTTATCGCGCAGGAGCCGAATTGGCCGATATGGAGTTCATGCAATTCCACCCAACCGTTTTATATATCGCTGGTAGTAGTCGCAGTTTAATTACCGAAGCAATGCGTGGCGAAGGTGCCCACTTGATTGACCAAGATGGTTTTCGCTTTATGCAAGAATATGACGACCGTGGCGAACTAGCACCACGCGATATTGTATCGCATGCAATCGTTTGTCAAATGGGCAAGAAACGACATCCCTGTGTCTATCTCGACTTATCACATCTCGACGCCGATACCGTCTTGAAACGATTCCCAGGGATAGCTGAATCATGCCGGCAATTCGGCATCGATATTACTACAGATAGAATTCCAGTCCGCCCTGGTGCACACTATATGATCGGTGGCGTCACTGTCGATCAACAAGGGCAAACCAGCCTAGATGGGTTATGGGCAGCGGGTGAAGTTACCAGCAGTGGGCTCCATGGGGCTAATCGCTTGGCATCCAACAGTCTGCTAGAAAGCCTTGTCTATGGCGCTCATGCAGGCGACGGTGCATCAAAACACGCAGATCAAATGTCGCAACAATATGAAGTGCTGCCGATTCACAATGCCCAAGTCGAAGCTAATTACGAATCGTTAGACGTTGCCGATATCACAAATTCACTAAAGAGTCTGATGTGGCATAGCGCTGGGGTATTGCGAAATGCGACGGATTTAGAAGATGCCCAAGTGACTATAAAACAGTGGGAACAATATGTGTTAGCGGTACAAATGCCCGACAAAGTAGGCTGGGAGCTACAAAACATGCTTACTGTCGCCCGCACAATGGTACAATCAGCTCTTAGCAGGAAAGAGTCTCGTGGCGTACATTTAAGAGTAGATTTTCCTGAAATTGATAATTCCCAATGGAATCAACATATTCAAACTTCTCGAAACATCTAAAACCGGCAAACTAACTGAGATTTGAGAACCGTTTCCTCTCCGTAGACGTATTGAGACTTTGGCAGTTGCCTGTTTTAATAAGAATAGATAGCAAACCGTCGTTCACGGTACATTTCAACTAAGTATCACTGTTTTTCAACAAGAATAACCAATGACAGCAGAATCAACAACAATCGATGAACCAGCCGAGTCCACAGCAACAGAGAACACAGACACAACCCCAACCGCTGCTGAACCAAACACAGCGATGATTGAGGCCATCGGGCTTTCAAAGTTTTACGGTGAATTCGCAGCTTCGCGCAACGTGAACTTCAAAATCAATAAGGGTGAAGTTGTCGCCTTTCTAGGGCCCAACGGTGCCGGCAAAAGTACCACGATGAAACTGCTCACCGGCTATCTTGCACCATCTGAGGGTATCGCTAAAATCGCGGGCTGTAATATGGCAAACCAACGAATCCAAGGACTTCGCAACCTTGGATACCTGCCGGAAAACGGTCCTTTATATCTGGACATGACTCCCCATTCCTTGCTGACCTTTTTTGCAGATGCTCGGGGTATGTCACGCAGTCGACGTAATGACCGAATTGAAGCGGTTGTCGAACTTTGTGATTTAAGCAGTGTTATTTATAAAGCCATTGCAAAACTATCCAAAGGATATCGTCAACGTGTTGGTATGGCTCAAGCGCTGCTGCACGAACCCAACGTATTAATTATGGATGAACCGACTGCCGGCTTAGATCCAAATCAAATCCAAGAAGTCCGCAACACGCTGAGCCGTCTTGGAAAAGATCGTACGATTTTATTGTCAACACATATCATGCAAGAAGTCGAAGCGATGGCGAGTCGCGTCATCATGATTAATGAAGGCGAACTTGTTTACGACGGCGCCATGTCCTCCTTGGCCGAAGACGGCGAAACACTCGATCAAGCCTTCCGGCGTTTGACGATTGCTGCCGATCGGATTTAAATCTTCTCGCAACGCGTTTGTAGATTGATTTAGCTACTTCAACAGGTATTCAATCACCCGCCCAACTCAAGCTTCAGCAAAACATTTTTAACAACCAGCCAACTACACCAAAACCACAAGAATATAAGAACTATGGAAACCACTGGTACAAATCTATTTTTAGCACTGTTTGATCTTCTGTTTCGCGATTTACTAATCGTCGTCGTACTCGCAGCAGTCATCGTGCCACTATATTTCACGCGAACCGCTGCGATTGCAGTCGTCCGCCGCAACTTCAAAGGCTACTTTAGCAATCCTACAGGGTATGTTTTTCTCTGCGTGTTTGTATTGTTAACCTCCTTTGCGGCATTTTGGCCCCATCAGTTTTTCAATGCAAACCTCGCTAACCTAAATCAACTCAATCAGTTCCTGCCACTGATTATGCTCATTTATATTCCGGCCATCACGATGAGTATTTGGTCGGAAGAACGTCGTGAGAAAACTGACGAATTACTGCTAACATTACCAGCCCACGATTTCGACATCGTGATCGGCAAGTTTCTAGCAGCCGCATTGATTTTCACAGTCTCCTTGTTGTTCTCACAAATCTCTAACTTCCTCGTGCTAGCCTCACTAGCACGCACGCCTTCCACTTATATCGTTGATCTGGACACAGGACTTCTTACCACAAACTACTTTGGCTATTGGTTAATAGGACTTTCCATGCTGTCACTAGGAATGGTCGCTTCATTTTTAACTCGTAACGCAACCATCGCCTTTGTATTCGGTCTCGCATTTAACATTCCACTTGTCGCCGCTGCCTCCGCGGATGTCATAGCACAATCATCGCAAATTGCGCAAATCATCTCTCGCTGGGGCATCTATTCGCAGTTCGATGATTTCCAACGCGGGATACTTAGCCTGTCCTCGACGATGTACTTCTGCATGATCATTTCAATCGGTCTGTACTTATGTATGGTCTTAATCGGGAAACGACATTGGTCCGGTGGTAAAGATGGAGCCTCACTATGGTGGCACTACTTAGTTCGAACCGTAGCCTTAGTGGTCGCTATGCTATCGCTCACGATCGTATTTGATCAACGCGACTTAGTACGATTTGATACCACACGCGGCAAAGTCAGTTCGCTGTCGGATGACTCACGAAAACTCATTGCCGATCTGAACCCAGAACATCCGGTATACATCGAAGCTTTCATCAGTAGCGAAGTTACCAAGGAGTATGTCAAAACCCGCTACGACTTAATATCGATGCTCAAAGAGTTCGGCAGTCATGAAGACATCCACCTCACCATTCTCGATACCCTTGAACCGTTTAATGAAGCCGTCGCTACCGCCGAAGAAAACCATGGCATTCCGTTACTAACCGTGGCCGGTGCAAGTGGCAGCCAACAAGTTATCATGGGCGCTGTATTCCGCAGTGGACTGCAAAAAGTTGTTGTGCCGTTTTTTGAATATGGAATTCCTGTGGAGTACGAACTTGCTCGCAGTATTGCAACCGTGGCGAAGGGCAAACGAAAAACCATTGGCGTTGTCGATACTGATGCAAATATCTTAGGTGGCTTTAGCTTTGCCGGCGGTCAACCCAACCGTATTCCACAACAAGCAATCGTAACGGAATTGCAAAAACAATATCAAATGGAAAGCGTCGATGCCACGCAAGAGATTTCTACGGATGACTACGATATGTTGTTCATCGCGCAACCCTCTTCACTCGAAGAAGAACAATTAACCAACGTCCTTCGTGCCTTGCAGGCTGGTATTCCAGCAGTCGTTTTCGAAGACCCTCGGCCAGAAACGATGCAAGTTCCAGGCACCGGGCAACCACGTCCACCCGCTGGTGGCGG
The DNA here is from genome assembly GCA_963934735.1 of uncultured Planctomycetaceae bacterium. Classification (GTDB taxonomy): domain Bacteria; phylum Planctomycetota; class Planctomycetia; order Pirellulales; family Pirellulaceae; genus UBA721. The sequence goes on along the minus strand of CAWVZW010000022.1, from coordinate 2,607 downwards.
TGGCATGATGGGAATGGGCGGCGGCCAACCTCAACCCAAATGTAATCCAGCACGGTTATGGGATACTCTTGGAATCAAAATTCCAGGTGCGCTGTCACGCACCAATCCAGGTTTGTACGAGCCCGACCTAGTTTGGCAATCCGACAATCCTTACCCACTACTGAAATATCGAGGCATCCTTGATACCTGGGTCTTTACCACAAGACTCGATCCGGAACATCCAATCACTTCCGGCTTACAGGAACTGTTGTTACCCGTCCCCGGCGCCATTGAAATCGATGAATCCAAAAGCCATCTGGATATCACGCCACTGGTAAATTCGTCCAATCGCGATGCGGGAACCGTTAAATCTGCGGAGTACATGATAGAAATGCAAGCACTGTCCCGCGGTGATCGCGGTGCCCTTGAACGCATTAAGCAAATGCAGTCAGAGGGCGAACGAGGCAGTAATAACCTTGCCGTCTATATCGAAGGCGAACCTATAGGTGCAGTGGCCAGTGTTGAGGGTGGTGAAAAACCTGTTATGAAGGTTGTCTATATTGCCGACGTAGATATCATGTTCAACGCATTCTTATCAATCCGTGCTAGACCTGAAGCCCTCCAGGATGTGACGTATAAGTTTGAAAACGTTACGTTTCTGCTAAATGTGGTTGACTACTTAGCTGACGAAATGGACTACATCGCCATCCGTAAACGAAAACTACGGCACAGCACGTTGAAAACGGTGGAACACCAAGTGGGTATCGAACAGGGTTTGCAAACAGATGCTATCTCTAAATCTCATAAGCTAACCAATAGCAAAATTGAAACTATGGAAGAAGAACTCGAAAAGGAAATTGAGGAATTTCAAGAAGAAGTGGTGAGATTACAAGATCCAACGAGTACCGAACGACCCGACCCAGGCATGGTGCGAGCAAAGTTGATTAATCTTTCGAGTCGCCAGCAGGAAAACCAACGTAAGGTTCAGGTTACTCGTATTCAAGAAGAGCGCAGCCGTGATAAAAAAATCGCGACCATCAAACGTGAAAGCGAAAGTAAACTAGCCGCTCTTCGTAATCGCTACAAACTTGCTGCTGTACTTATTCCACCCATTCCTCCGCTACTCATCGCAATCATTGTGTTCTTTGTCCGTCGTATTCGGGAACGTAAAGGGGTTGCGAGCGCACGGTTACGGTAACCACTGTAGCAGGGAAACAACAATTAAAGACGACACTCGTCACATTATTTAAACTTTCAAATATTAAAGTACCGATAATCATGAACAATCTTGTCCAAACAATCATCTACGTTGTACTCGCAGCCGGCGCAGTCATTGCCGCTATTTTCACGGGAACCGTGAACACCGGTGGGAACCAGGACCAACTTAGAATAGCGCGAGAAGAAATAGGAAAAGAGGTCTTCACAGGCTTCACCGCCGATAATGCGGTCGAGTTAGAAATTACGACCTATGATGAAGAAGCCGCTCGACTCAAGTCCTTTTCGGTAAAAAGAGATGATCTCGGACAATGGGTCATTCCATCACACAATGATTACCCAGCGGATGCGGAACAGCAAATGTCCCTTGCCGCCACTGCATTTAACGGCCTCAAAATCGCCGACCTAATCGGCACAGAAACATCGCTACACGCTGAGTTCGCCGTTATCGCACCAAATTCCGAAACACTCGAAGTCTCCAACACCGGTGTTGGAACACTGATCACCGTCCGCGATGACCAAGGCGAAGAATACTCGTTAATCGTCGGTAAGTCCGTCGCTGTCGGAAACGAAGCTGGTGCGGATCCAAGAATGCAAAAATTGTACTTTGCAGCCCGGCGACCGGATGACGAAATCACGTTCACTATCGAACTCGATATGGATGTCTTTGATACTGATTTCGCCAAATGGATCGAGAATAATCTATTGGATATTAGCGGCTTAGATCTGACCGCCATCGACATTAATGACTACGCCATTTATCAAACACAACAAGGACCAACTCTCGCACCGCGGTCCAATTCCAGCCTCTCACTCGATGAGACCGATAACATCTGGCAACTAAACTCTATGCTGCAATACGATGGGCAATCCGCCGAACCCGCTGTCATAACGCTGACGGACGAAGAAGAATTGAACAGCGAACGTATCGAGACGTTGAAAACAGCATTGGAAAACCTTGAAATTGACGATGTAGCACGCAAACCAGAGTATCTACGATCTGATCTGCGAGCGTCCAATGAATCATTATCCACACCTGGCGTGATTTCCTCGCTCGGCCAACTCGGGCTCTATGGAGACCCCAGTACCGAAAAAGATGGCTTGATGGAACTCAAAAGTGCCAACGGTGAAATTCACGTCTCACTGAAAACAGGCGTAAAATATATATTGCGATTTGGCGAAGTCGACACGAAAACCGCCGGCGATGAAACGGTAAAGCGATTCTTGTTTGTAACCACTCGACTTGATGAAGCGATAATCCCCAAGCCAGAACTTTCTCCATTGCCCGAAGGACCGGCAAATCCAGCGGCCACTGAAAAGAAAAAAGAAGAATCTACGGACAAGCCTGAGACCCCAGCAGCAAAAGAAGAAGCAAAAGAAGAAGGCTGTCAGGATGAACCGGTCCCGACAACA
>CAWVZW010000021.1:0-46324 GCA_963934735.1 uncultured Planctomycetaceae bacterium | reverse complement strand
CACTTCACTTTGATAAACTCAATGACGCATCCCGGCGCCATTAGTAATCACTTTGATGCCATGCACAATCTCTTGAGTGGACAGTCTCTGAAACGAGTTCAAAATGGAGTGAGTGATGACCAGCCGTATCTCGGCTCATTCGTCGCTAAGTATAGCCCCAGTACCCGCAATATTGTCTCGAACGCGTGGTTGATGAAATGCGTCGGTCCACCAGTGTTTTGTGCACCCAACCTTGGTATCGGCGGCTACTTGGGTTCGGCCTATGCCCCAGTGTTCGTCGGGTCAGACAAAAACAATCCCTCGATGGATGATTTCAAACCGCCGCAAATTTACGACCTTGGAGATCCGGTTGTGTTGGCAAAACGCCGTAAGTTACTTGGGAAAATCGAAAGCAAGGCATTGTCGCAGGATCCCAAAGGACAAGATTGGTCAAATCTACGCGAATTAGGATACGACGCAATGACACGTTCTGAGGGCCGCGAGGCATTTGAAATGGATCGTGAAACTCCGAAAATGCGTGACCGATATGGCAGACACCCGTTGGGGCAAAACATGTTATTAGCGCGTCGCATGGTCGAAGCGGGCGTACGATATGTAACCGTCAATGGATGGGCGGGTCAAGCGGATCACGAAACGAAGGGACCACCCGCAAGTAGCTGGGATATGCATGGCGGTAATATGGGTATGGGTAACGCTTTTGGCAACGGTTCCTACGGCATGGGTTTTTGTTTACCACGGCTCGATCAAGCGCTATCGGCATTACTGACTGACCTGAAGGAACGCGGTATGCTCGAAAACACACTGGTCGTCGTGACCGGCGAATTTGGACGAACCCCCAAAGTACTAACTCAGCAACCTCCTGGGCGGCAACATTGGCCTCGATGTTTCTCGTCAATTTTAGCTGGTGCTGGGATAGCAGGCGGACAGTTATATGGAAAATCCGACAAGCATGGCAACCAACCGATTTTAAATCCGGTGAAAGTTGAGGAGTTGGCGGCAACGATTTATCACGCGATGGACATCCCGATTAACGGCCCTGAATCCAATAGCGGCATTTCTCGCCCGCTCACAACAGGTAAGCCGGTCATGGAATTGTTTGGGTAAGACTTCCATGGAACATACTGCTTCAAACGTGTAAAATCAAATACATGTCAAGCTTGTTCAAAACTGCCGGGGTCACTTCAATCAGCATATTTGTATGCCTTTGCGCTGCGCCCTTGTCTGCTGATTCTTCCATAAACATTTTTCTAGAACAACATTGCATAGCCTGTCATGGAAGCACGGATCGCGAACCCGCCGCGGTTGATCTCTCGGGGATTCGCACCGACAATTCGCTAATCGCAGCACCTGAGTTGTTGCAAAAAATGATTGATGTACTAAGCGACCGTACGATGCCACCTGCCGATGCGTCTGAACTATCCAGTGGGGACCGCGATTTTTTTGTAAATCTTCTACGTTCGTTACGCCCAGTGGCACTGCGGCGAGCGCCGTTGCGACCAACGCCGATTGTCCGTCGCATGACTAGATTTCAATACAACAATGCGGTGCAGGATTTGCTGCAACTTAAGGTCGAGGTTTTTACACTGCCCGAGCGTATGCTGCGGGAGTACAACAACTACTTTCAACCGGCGAGCGGAAAGATGCCCGACAGTGTCCGAGTTGGAAGTCGACCACTGGGTAAATCCCAATTGATAGAACGATGTTTAGCCGGAGTTACCGCTTACCCCCAAGACTTGCGGGCAGAACACGGGTACGACACACAAGCGGACCACCTCACGATGTCACCACTGTTGTTGGAGTCGTTTATGCAACTGGGGTTATCGATTGTAAGTAGCCCAGATTTTCACGAGGGCAGCGTCGGTGTCTGGCAAGAATTATTTGCCCCGCCGGCGGAGGTGAACGCGACCACTGTTGACGAGCTTATTCAAGACCGGTTACAGCAGTTTTTAACTCGGGCTTTTCGCGCAGCGGTGGATAAGACGACGCTGCAACGCTACACCGCCTTCGGAGTGCTTCAGTATAAACGTGGCGGCGATTTCACCGAGGCGATGAAAAGCGTCGTAGCGGCCACAATCGCTTCGCCTCAGTTCTTTTACCTCGGTCAACACAGCGATCGCGGTGACAAAGGAAGTAAAACCGGTTTTACGGAAAACGATTTCGCGCTCGCTTCAAAGCTTTCGTTCTTTCTGTGGGGCAGTATTCCAGATGACGAATTATTACGCCTAGCTGCGACCGGCGAACTGCATCGACCGGAAGTGTTGTCGGCCCAAGTAACGCGAATGCTGGACAGTGAATTTACGAAGCGATTTTGCGATAGTTTTCCGGCGCAGTGGTTACAGTTGGAACAAATTATCTCTGCCACTCCGGACCCCGTATTGTTTCCAGAATATTATTTCCTTAAATATAACGCTGGCATGAACCTGATGGCCGAGCCGTTATTGTTATTTGAAACGGTGCTTGTAGAGGATTTATCGATTTTGCAATTCATCGACTCGGATTTCAGTTATCGCAGTCCGATGCTCACGACCTGGTACGACGCAGCGAAACCGGTTGCCTTTCACGGTCCAGGTGAATTGGTGTTTAAGCGAGTTCCCATTACGGATCGGCGGCAGGGTAGCATTTTTACCAACGCCGCCATTATGACGATGACGTCCAGATCGGACCAGACACAACCAATTACTCGAGGCGCTTGGGTTGCAACTGTAATCTTAAACGACCCGCCCGAACCGCCGCCGGCAGACGTTCCTTTGTTAAAGAATGTCGAGGACCCCGCCGATGAACTGTCGATTAGAGAGAAGTTTGCGGCCCATCAGTTGAATGCAAGTTGTGCTTCCTGCCACCGGAAAATTGATCCATTAGGATTTGTGTTGGAAAACTATAATCCAGTCGGTTTTTGGCGAGATGAGTATAGCAATGGTAAGCCGGTGGACTCAAACGGAGTATTGTTAGGTCAACATGCGTTCACTAATGTCGTCGAATTTAAGGACGCGCTGTTGCTCGAAAAAGATCGTTTTACAGCTGCATTGGCCAAGCATTTATTAACGTACGCTCTTGGACGGAGAATAGATTATCGAGATGTTTTGGCCGTAGAGGGAATTGTCCAAGGAACTGCAAAGTCGGAGTATCGGATGCGAGCGTTACTGCGTGAAGTTGTATTAAGTGAGGCCTTTAGTGGCGGGAAAAGAAAGTTGGTAACCAAATAGATGTCGGGAATGAACAAAACGAATAGACGTCAGTTTATGCAGACAATTCAGGGCGCGGCCGGTGCAAGCTTGACTTTGCCGTTGTTTGAAAGTTTGGCAGGAGCTGCTACGACGAAATCGGCGTCGAAACCTGCCAAGCCGCCTGTGCGAATGGCGATTTATTATGTACCGATGGGCGTTATTCGCCGGGGATTTTTTCCGGGAGAATCTGAAACGGAAATCCCCAAATTTGTGTCGGAACCGAAAGCTAAATCAAAGATTGAGCATGTTGTCGGAATTCGAAAATTGCAAACTTTGACGTCGACTCAAAAACCGTTGGCGAGTGTCATGGATAAAGTGACGTTTGTTAGCGGTTTGAATCGGACCTATCGCCATGGCAGTGATGTACACGCGCAGTGTGCATCCTGTTTTTTGAGCAGCGTAACCGGTGAGACGGTTGCCTCGTCTATTTATCCGTTAGATCGTACGTTTGATCACGTGGTTGGGGATAGCATCGGTGACGAGACACCTTTTCGCACATTTGAACTCAGTTGCAACAGCCACAAAGACAATAAAGAATCCATTTATTTCGATAATATTTCTTGGTATGGAACTGGGCACGTTGCACCGTCGATTCGCGACCCTCGTCAAGTGTATGATCGATTGTTTGGTACAAAGCGAATGTCGCAGCAAAGGGACATTACCGACTTGGTTTTACAAGACGCGCGGTCGTTACAGCGCAAGTTGGGGCGGGTGGACCGCGAGAAGTTCGCGGAATACTTCGAAGGAATTCGCAGCATCGAACGGCAGATGGACAAGCTGTCCAAATTGAAAAACAATTTGACCGTCGAGGGAATTAACGTCCCGGGCGGCACGGATTCGTTAATGCCAAGGGGCGAGTATATTCGTTTGATGGGTGATTTGATGATTGCCGCTTTTCAGGCTGGTTTGACCAATGTAGCGACGATGATGATCGGACCGGAACGTTGGAATACACCGTATATGTTTGAGGGGCTGTTTGATAACCCCGTGAGTCATCATGCGATGTCCCATAATCAAAAAAGATTTATTGGTGAGTTGTTGAAAATCGATAAATTTTATATGGAACAATATGTTTATATGATCGAGCGAATGTCGGCGATAGTTGAATTTGATGGTTCGACGTTGTTGGATAATATGATTTTCACCTACGGATCCGGATTGGGTGATGGCGCGACACACCAATATACAGATTTGCCAATTATTGTTGCGGGCGGCGGTGGTGGTCGTTTGCAGCAAGGGATACACTTGCACTGTGCTGCGGGTACGCCTCTGGCAAACCTGTGGTTGACTCAAGCGCGGGCACTAGGCGTCAAAGGCGATCGGTTTGCGGATAGCCTTCAAGTTGAAACTGATTTGTTGAAATAGGGGTTCGTTTGCTATGAATGGTCGTCATCGTTTATGCCGTGTCACGCGGTTTTTGTTGTTGGCGTTGCTGTGCCCCGCTCTATTGGGAGCACAACCCGCTCCGCTGCCAGAATCCAATCCATGGGATCTGCATCATTTGTTTACTGCTCCGAAATATCAATGGATGGACCAGTCTGGGCCTGTCCATTCGCTTAAATACGAAGGGGAGATTTACCATGGTAAAGCTACTAGCGTGTTTGCTTATTATGCTTCGCCTATAACTGTGGGAATGGAAACTGATCAAGAAAAGTATCCTGCTGTCGTGTTGGTGCACGGCGGCGGCGGGAAAGCTTTTTCAGAATGGGCGTTGTTATGGGCTAAACGAGGTTATGTGGCGATTGCGATGGATTTGGCTGGCCGAGGCGTGGAGGCCAAACGACTGGTTGATGGTGGGCCGGACCAATCACATGACGCTAAGTTCCAAAAGATCGACGATCCGCTTGAGGATCAATGGACATACCATGCGGTGGCGAACGTCATACGCGGGCATTCGCTGTTACGCCGCCTTGATGAAGTCGATGTTTCTAAAACGGCCGTCACCGGAATTAGTTGGGGTGGATATCTGACTTGCATCGTCGCCGGCTTGGACGATCGTTTCCAAGTTGCGATGCCGGTGTATGGTTGCGGGTTTCTGAAGGATAATAGTGCCTGGACCAAGTCGGAGTTTGCCAAAATGACGCCGCCCCAAGTTGCTAAGTGGCACAAACTGTGGGACCCCTCGATGTATATTGGCTCTGCGAAGATGCCGGTGATGTTCTTAAACGGTACAAATGATTTTGCGTATCCATTGGATAGCTATGCAAAAACGTGTGCCCTAGTGACGGGCCAGAAAAACTACAGCATCCAACTGGCGATGAGACATGGACATATTTTTGGGTTTCCGGAGTTCTTTGTGTTTATCGACCAGTATTGTAAAGGCGGTATCCCGATGCCGACGGTTTTTAAGCCGACGATAACGGACGGACAGATGACGGCATCAGTACGCACTGAAACAATACTAGTATCGGCTCGACTGCATTACACCACGGAGCCTCATGCGGCAAATAAAGACCGCAAATGGGTGACCACTAACCTGAGGATAGGGGATGTTCGAGTCAGTGGCGCGGCACCTCCTGAAAATGCCACGGTTTGGTTTGTGGATCTGAAGGACGCACGAGGCGTGGTCACTAGCAGCGAATTGATAGTAACCACTAATTAACACTACTGAATTAAAGACGGTTTAAAGTATGACGCTGACAATTACTGATATCCAAGTGCGTGACATTCGTTTTCCGACATCTGATAACTTGGATGGCTCCGACGCAATGAATCCGGATCCTGACTACTCTTGCGCTTATCTAACATTGATTACTGACGGTACTCAGGTTGGCCACGGACTGTCGTTTACGCTCGGACGCGGCACGGAGCTTATCGCTGTGGCTGTTGATTCACTGAGGCGGCTAGTTGTTGGTAAAACCCTTGAAGAAATTACCAGTGACATGGGAGGTTTTTGGCGAGAGGTCACTGGTGACAGTCAATTGCGTTGGATGGGACCCGACAAAGGCGTGATGCATTTTGCAGTTGGAGTGATTGTTAACGCAGTTTGGGATCTGTGGGCGAAGGTTGCCGAAAAACCGCTGTGGCTATTACTTGCGGATATGACGCCAGCGGAAACCGTAAAATGCATTGATTTCAGATATATCAACGATGCCCTGACACCTCAGGACGCACTTGAAATATTGGAACGATCGTGGTCCACGCGAGAGGAGCGTGTTCAGCAGTTGCGGGAAACAGGGTTTCCGTCATACACAACATCAGCGGGGTGGTTGGGCTATAGCGACGAAAAGCTGCGCAGATTGTGTCGCGAAGGTGTACAACGTGGATGGTCGCACTTTAAAATCAAGGTGGGACGGGATATCGAAGACGACATGCACCGAGCGAAACTGATACGAGAGGAAATCGGTTGGGACGCGACGATCATGATGGATGCTAACCAGGTTTGGGAAGTCGAAGAGGCGGTCGAGAATATGACTCGACTGGCCGAGTTTAAGCCTTGGTTTATTGAGGAACCGACGAGCCCCGACGACGTCCTAGGCCATGCCAGAATTGCCAAGAGCTTAGCACCGCTAGGGGTTGGCGTGGCAACTGGCGAGATGTGTCAAAATCGGATCATGTTTAAACAGTTATTACAGGCACAAGCGATTACGGTTTGTCAAATTGATAGTACTCGAGTAGGTGGAGTGAACGAGATTTTATCGATTATCTTGATGGCAAAAAAATTCGACGTGCCTGTTTGTCCGCACGCCGGCGGAGTGGGATTGTGTGAATATGTACAGCATTTGGCGATGTTCGATTTTGTTTGTGTCAGCGGGACCACCGAGGGTCGATTGATCGAATACGTTGACCATTTACATGAACACTTTGAGCATCCAGTGGTTGTGCGCGACGGGTGTTATCGTGCACCGTCTGCACCCGGTTACAGCATCACCATGAAACCGGCATCCTTGGACGAGTTTGAATACCCCAACGGGCCGATATGGAAAGCGCGAGCAGAAAACCAAGACTGTTAACGGTTTGCCGTAACACGTGGTTGAGCTTTGCCTATATCCACGAAATACTACTGTTTCTTCAAGGACTCCACGTAGGCGTTTATCTGCTTGCCTTCGAGTCGGGGCCAAGTCCAAGCTGGCCATGTCGGGTTGTCCGCTTGAACAGATGAAAACATACGGGTCATAGCGATTGTTAACCGATTCAATACTTTTGGATTTGACGCCGATACATCAGTGGTCTCGTCGTTAGCTAAGTTGTAAAGTCGGTATCGGACGATCTTGACGTTATGAATGAGGTTCTGGTGTTCCTTGAAAATATCACCGTGCGGTTTCAGACTACCGCCATCAAATTGCCCAACGAGTTTCCAATCACCGTCGATGACTGCAATTTGGTCGTCACCGCGGGCGCCGTGGAATTGCCAGTAAAGTGGGACCTGGCGAATAAGTGGTTTCCCCTGCAGCGCTGACACAAAACTCGTTCCGTCAAGCTTGAGGGCTGCAGGTATTTTGGCTGCGGCGATTTCACAAAATGTAGGTAATACATCAATTCCAGAAATCGGTGTGTCGATGATCTGCGCGTGTGTTAGTTTTGCGGGCCAATGAAGAATGCCTGGCACACGGATTCCGCCTTCGTAAACGGAACCTTTTTTGTCTCGTAGGCCAGCAGTGCTGCCGTGGGGATGGGCACCGGTGATCGCTGGGCCGTTGTCGCTAGTGAAAAACACCACCGTGTTATCACGCAAGTGAGCTTCATCTAGGTGAAGCATCAACCGCCCAAAGGCGGAATCCATCTGTGTTAGGTTGCCGTGATGTGCTTGGAAACTGGAAACGCTGGGGTCATACCGACTGGGATTACCTTTACGTTCATATAGTTTTGTGTATTTATGGTTGGAGGCGATGGGTTCGTGTGGTTCGTGGTAAGCGACGAACATAAAGAACGGTTTTTCAGCATCACGCTCTTCGTTGATCCAGCGTATAGCTTCATCTGTCACAATATCGGCCGCAAACCCTTGTTGATTTCCGGTCCGTTTTCCATTACGTACAAAATTGGTCGGATTCTTATGGCAGGGTAATGCATTGTTCTGCGTGCCGAAGGACCAGTCGAAACCATGGTCATCGGGTTGAGGTTGGTCTTGGTTTGTCAGATTTCCGTTCATGTGCCATTTTCCAAAATGGCTGGTTTGGTATCCCGCATCTTTGAGGATTCGCGAAAGCATAATTTCGTGGCGGCGAACGTGCATGGGAGAATCCAGCGGAATCCAGTTGTGGATGCCGGCGCGGTAAGGAGTGCGTCCGGTCATTAAACCAGTTCGTGATGGTGAACAATTTGGGGCCGCGGAATAGCAACGAGTAAACTTTGTGCCAGTTGACGCAAATTGATCAAGATGTGGCGTACTGACTACTTTGTTTCCATAACATCCTAGGTCGCCATTGCCGAGATCGTCGCAGAGAACTAGGACTAGGTTGGGTCGAGTGTCTTCGACTCCCTGGACATAATTAGTCGTGCAGCTCAGGAGCAGTAGAATGGTCAGAACGTATCGCATGGGGTAGATCTCGTCTTAAATTATGTGATTAGCATTCGATTATTTTACCATGAATGCGCAGCTACCGACCGGCGAGACTACCACGCAGCAAAAGGTGGTGCACAAACTGAGTTATCTGCTTGCCTTTGCGGCGGGAAGATAGAATAATGATTGTATTGAATGTCATTTAGTTGCGATTCTGGGAAGACAGAGGTGACGGTATCATGCAATGTATTCAGACACGTACCAAACGGGTAATTGGGTTACCGAGGTTTTCTGTGCTGTTAGTGTTGTTAGCATTTCTGGTCGATGCGACAACCGTCCGGCAAGTACAAGCGGCGATTCCCCGCAACGTAAAGATCGAGCTAGACCAACGATTAATCCCAGCATATAGAACGGGTCATCTTGGAATCGTCGTCTATTCTGGCGCGATGATTGTTAATCAAGTTGGAGGGACGGTAAATGCTGAAATCAATGAGTATTTAGCGGGCCAAGGAATCGAGACATTGGGCGTCGTCCTTGCTAGGTCGAGGTTCAGCTTAATGGCGCAAAATAAATCGGTTAAACCAGCGGTTACTAAGAAAGAGTTACTGATCACGGTTCCGCACTTTCAAGCGGAAGTTGAAAAGTTGATCAGCGGTGAATTGCGACCGATGATCATGAAAATGGCTGCCGATGCGGCGGATCACCCCAAGGAGCTCGTTGAATTTGAGCGTGTCCTCTGGGACTTGCATGTATACAAGAATGATCTGGTCAATCTGGGCCGAACTGCGGAAATGGCAGGTCGAACGGTACTGTTGGTATTGCAGAATGCTCGACTAAGAGACACTGAACGAAAGGCACTGTCGTTTGATTTTCAAGCCGTGCGACAGACCATTGAAGCAGAGGTTGAGAAACGCTTGACGTGGGAGATGTCGTTGCGAGGGCAGCGAATTGAGTTGGCATTAGGCACTCTCGGAGATTCTCCGTCTCTCAAGGTGCGATTACAAGCCGCGTTTGCGATGGACCAGGATATAAAGATCATACGTGCATTTGTAGAGCAGCAACGCAAGGGTAATTTTGCGGGCGTGCCTCAGCCGAATTTGCGGGAATTTGAGCGAGCGGTCGCGTTTGCGCGTGGTACTCATCAAGAGTTGTTCCGGTCTGCGAATCAATTGTATACAGGATTGCATTGGTGGTTGCGAGGACGATACGGCAAAGGGATCGCGGCCGATGGATTGTTGAAGGGTGAGCATGTGAAAAAAGTACCCGCGTCTGGATTCGCGCTGCGAATGCCCCGTGATCGTGCTAAGGCCATTGACCCATTTGCAATAGAAAACAATTTGGCTTCACCGTATGTGGGCCGCCGGCATGAATATATTTGGTCTTGGGAGAATGGTGGCATTAAGCTGGAGTACGGGACGCTTTCAGTTGTGGCAAAGTCCGAATATTTTTACTGAGGAAGAAACTATGTGGAAGGCACCGTGCGTGGCTATTTAGTTCAATTTGATGCTCCCGACCCAAGTGATGCATATCAGATAGTAGGTTATCAAGAGTATGCCAATGCGCTTAATCACTTGGTACCGTTAGTACAGAATGCGAATGCAGAGCAGTTAGAGGCGTATAATGAGATTGTCTCGGAACTCGACGAGTTTAGTGTTTATGTGAATCTTTCCCGCCGTTTCAGTCGATTGGCTGGAACCCCGCTTGCGCAGCGGTACAAGCAGTCGCAGTTACACGAATTCCCGCAGGGACCCACGGATGATTTTCGTCGTCGTGGTATTGGTTGGGTGTTAGCACTCGCTCGGTTGGAACATGGTGCGGTTGAAGTTGGTTATCAGGATAGTGCCAACCCGTTTAGCTTGAATAATCTAACGACAATTGAGCGGATGCCATTTGCAGAATTGTTGCTGGATGGAGTACGCAGCCATTATTGGACCATGTCGAGTCAACCGGTCACGTATCAGCTTATCAAAGGCCAAGTTACTAAAGTGAGTGACCGCACTGCCTTGGCGCACGGTCGACGTGCTGTGATGGTACAACAAATGCTCGAGGCATTGGATAAGGTTGCCGGCAACACTTTCAAACCAGCGCAACGCAACGAACTGCAATCATGGCATCGTGAGTTGTCGACGGTTCGTGAAGGGGTAACCTATGTCATATATGAAACGTATCGCGCAGTACTGGAGCGACAAGGCTTTGAAGGACTGGAATTGTCTGGTTGTAAAGCACTGGTTGATGGTATTCGAAGGGACATTAGCGAGGGCAAAGGCGATGTAACGCTCAAGGACGATAGATAGATCGCCCATGAACCAAGCGTTAAGCGTAATTAGATGTAGGTATTGGCAGCCAGCGGTGACAGTGCTCATCGTTCTACATGCGTATTGATCCTTAGACCGGATGCTACAGAGACGGTGAGATTACAAGACCCGAAAACGCTGGAGCCGATTCTAAAATTGATGGAACGACATCTTGGGGACATAAAAAAATAAACGTTGGGAATGGCTGAAACCTTCAGCGATACCAAGCCCCTGCAACTCCTTAAGGAATTTTCATCATGACTGGTTATGCAACGTGTACGGTCCGAGATTTGCGCCGTGATTGGATACCGCACAAGGAATTGTTGAGCAAGAGCTATCCTGATGGCAGTCACACAGCGATTCGTTTTCACCGCGCGTGCAGTTGGCTAGCTGAGGTTGAGATGTTAGTGTCCGACGACACGGGTGAAGTAGTAGATATCGACAAGGCGTTGGTCTATCAGTGGATCGCGTTTAATGCGTTGTACGGGCAGTGGAACGAGGAGGAGAATATTCCTAAGAAGGACATTTCATCGTGGCGGGATTTCAACACGAAGATCGTAAAATTAGACGCGGATGAATTGTTTAAGCAGGTGTTGTTGGATAATCGCGAGCAGGTTGAGACAATTTTCAACAATCAGTTTTTGAGTAATTATTTCTGGCGAGACCCGACGGAGTTAACTGCGAGGCAATCTCGAAAGGATTTCTATAGTTCGCACACGTGGTATTTGCAAGAAAACTGGACGAGCATTTTGGATCAATTGGTGAGGCGAATATATTTGCAAAGATGTCAGTTGATCCATGGCGCGGCAACCTATAACAGCAGTGAGAACAGGGGTTCGGTGGCACTGTGTACGGAAATGTTAGACCACATCGTCCGTGCATCGATGTTAGTGTACATCCGCTACGGTGCCTACAAAGAATGGGGTACCATGTGCTACGCGCCAGTTAAATAGCACTGCGATTTTGATATAATCAACGTCGAGGCGGATGCTATGGGTGGATTGCGGTGAACACGTGGCCACGTAATAAACGAATTGACACAAACGGAAACGGAAACTACCGAGATGTTTTATAAAATATTGCGATTCTGTGGTGTGTTGATGCTGGCAACTACTGCTACCGCACAAGTCGCGCCGCCTAATATCGTATTCATCATGGTCGATGACCTAGGCTGGGCCGACGTTGCCTTTAACGATCATAAGGGAAACGCGCCTACGCCAAACCTCAAACAATTGGCTGCAAAGTCCCTTGAACTCACGCAACATTACGTCGCGCCGGTCTGCTCACCCACACGCACTGCACTGCTCACCGGACGTTGCTGGAGTCGCTTCGGAATCACATCGCCAACGAACACTCTCGCAATCCCAACTGACACGGTCACCCTGTCGCGGGCGCTTAAATCCCAAGGGTATGAAACCTGTCTCACCGGAAAGTGGCACCTCGGTTCACTCCCTGAGTGGGGGCCTAACCATTTCGGCTTCGACCACAGTTACGGTTCACTTGCCGGCGGAATCACCTCCTTTGCCCATCGCTATAAAAAAGGCCCCTATACCAACACCTGGCATCGCAACGAAACTCTCATTGAAGAAGAAGGACATGTTACCGACTTGCTCACCAACGAAGCCATCTCTTGGATCGCTGGCAATTCAGAACGGGGCAACAAGCCTTTTTTTCTTTATGTACCCTTCACCGCTGTTCACTTACCGATCAATGAAACCAAAGATTGGCTCGACAAGATTCCTGCCGTGATCACCAAATCAATCGCCCGCCAATACGCGGCCTGTATCATGCACATGGACCACAGCGTCGGACGAATTCTCAAAGCACTTGACGAACATGGCCTACGGCAAAATACACTGATCGTATTCACCAGCGACAATGGCGGCAGTTGGTCTGAGAATAAGGACCTCAAGTACCCCCTCGACGACTCGATTACGGGGAGACTTACCGGTAACAACAAACCACTGCGCGACCAAAAGGGTAGTATCTACGAAGGCGGCACGCGAGTGCCCACTCTGGTCTCATGGCCTGGCAAAGTCACAACTGGAAAAAATGCCACTCCAGTTTTCATTGCCGATTGGATGCCGACTTTCTGTAATTTAGCCGGTTTTCCGATCGATCGTGAATTGGCATGGGACGGTACAGACCTCTCGGGTTTGATAACCACTGGAACTAAAATGGCCGAACGCCCGATCTATATTGCCGGGCCAAACTGGCGGGCTTGCTCACTGCGGGTCGGTGACTGGAAGCTCGTGGAATCCAACAACAAACAGCGATATGAGCTCTACAACATAGCTGAAGATCCCGCGGAGAAGACGAATCTCGCGTCCGCTCACTTGCAACGCGTGCTTTCCATGATGGTGACGTTAGAGGAAGTCCGAGCGGCGGATAATGATAGGGTGGTTAAATAGGAGCCGCACGGGAATTCATGAGGCGTTATCCTACAGCAATTCGGCAATCGGCTCACCAAACGGTAGTGTTTGGACGGGTCGGCCAGAATGGTCTAGATAGTGACGGTGGGTGTCTATGCCCAAGTGATCGTAGACTGTGGCCAAAACATCTTGAGGAGTCACGGGACGGTCCTTCGGAAATGCCCCTTTCGCATCCGAGGAACCCACGACACGCCCACCCTGCACTGCACCACCTGCAATCGCTGCGCTGAAAACATTAGGATAATGATCACGGCCGTTGTCTTTGTTCACTCGTGGCGTCCGACCAAACTCGCCCCAGGCCAACACCATCGTCGTGTCCAACATCCCCCGTTGTTGCAAATCATTGATCAGCGCCGGATAGGCTTGGTCCCACCGCGGCAAAAAGCCGTTTTTCATCGAATCGATGCCTTGCACATGAGTATCCCACCAGCGGCAATCCACAGTCACCAACCGCACACCCGCCTCAACAAGTCGACGAGCTAACAAGAACCGCTGGTTAAAAGGACTCGCGCTACACCTGCGAGGGTCCATCGGATTATAAGTTTCTACAAACCCATATTGCTCTCGCACCTCCGCCGGTTCCGCGTCGATGTCGAACGCAGCCCGTGCTCGGTCACTCGCTAAAATAGAATACGCTCTCTGTTGAAAAGTCCCTAACGATTCCATTTGTCCGCTATTATCCGTCTCGGATTTGAATTTGTCGAATTCACGCAATAGACCCTTACGATCAGCAAATCGTTTGTTGCTAATCGTCTCTTGCAGTGTGAAGTTCTGTAACTTGAATGCTCCCTTTGCCGCCGGGTCTGCCAATGTTTCGAACGGTTTGTGGGCCGGTCCCAGATAGGCCGAATCGGTCCCAGGGACTTGCCGCGGAATCATTACGTAGGCCGGCAATTCTGGATTTAAATGCCCAAGCTGTTGCGAGGTAATAGCGCCACAACTCGGATGTACATTGATACTTGGATCTGGGCCTGGCGGGTAACCGGTAAACACGATTTGATCACCAGCCGAGTGCCCGGCGTTGCTGTGATGCAAACTACGGATGATCGACCACTTGTGTTGGATAGCCGCACACTGAGGCAGCATGTCGACAATTTGCGTTCCTGGGACTGACGTGGATCGCGATCCGAACGCTCCACGAAATTCGACTGGTGCATCGGGTTTCGGGTCCCAAGTTTCATGCTGTGACGGTCCGCCTCGCATCCATAGCAAGATTACCGAGTTGGGCTGCTTGCTAGGTCCGCGCCGATCAGTAGCACGCGACTCTTCTCGTAAAAGATCGGTCAGCGTTAAGCCCGTTAATCCAGCCGCACCAGCAGTCACAAGTGCCTGCCGTCTGTTGAGCCGCGAAGTATGTTGAGATTGGCTGCTCATGCGGTAAGTACCCATTAGGAAAAAACTTGTGCTCTAGCGCCTTGCAAGAATTATACGATAATGGCAAGTGATAATGAACAGCAATGTACGACGAATGCACGCCAATGTAGGGGCTGTTCATTACCTCGCATCCTCCTGAGGCGGAGATATCCCTACATCCATCCATCAAAAAATATCACGTGGCGTATCGATCTTTTTTGGGCTGAACTTGACGGTTGATTTCGTCGTATCTCATTAATATCGCGAGTAGGCAACTCGCTACTAGAGCGCTGTGTGACAGTCTTGATCGTCGATCGTCACGTCCATGATAGGCTCAGCTCGATTAAGCAAAATCTGGCATTCTTCCGAGAGGTTTTTCAAAATCACAGTTTTGCCCAACGCACGGTACTTCGCACAAATGCCATTGATCGCTTCCAATGCCGAATGATCGTAGACTCGCGTGCCCTTAAACTCGATATTGATAACAGCAGGATCTTCGCCAGGTGTAAATATTTCCTTAAACGAGGTTACAGCGCCAAAGAATAGCGGACCACGTAATTCGTAACTCTTGATATCTCCCTTAAGCACAATGTCCGCCTGAATCCGCTGCGACTTTTTCCACGCAAAAACTAAGGCAGATATCGCCACCCCAGCAGCCACTGCAATCGCTAAATCGAAAAACACCGTAATCGCAGAGACTACCACGATGACAAACATGTCACTCCGCGGAATCTTGTTCCACAACCGTAAACTCGTCCACTCGAACGTCGCAATCACCACGATAAACATCACTCCGATAAGCGCGGGCACTGGAATCATACCAATACATGCCCACAAAGGCGGTATTAATATGAAGCCCAGTAGACAGACCGCAGCCGTCACTCCGGAAAGCCGATGTCGGCCACCGGAACGAATGTTGATCATCGACTGACCAATCATCGCACAACCGCCCATACTGCCAAACAAACCGGACACCAAGTTTCCTAGACCTTGTGCGACACATTCGCGATTACCCGACCCTCTGCTATCGGTCAATTCGTCAATCAAAGTTAAAGTCATCAACGACTCAATTAAGCCAATCGCCGCTAATGTCGCCGCTAAGCCAATGATAATCCCCAAGCTTTTGAAACTCACGGGAATCGACGGCAACGCAAACCGACCCGCAACTCGTTCGTTTGTCGCACTCGCGGTCTGGCCGCCAGACGACACCACGGCAGAAACGGCAAGAGTTCTCGCTGCAATTTCATGTCCGCGATCGTTCACATCTGCAAACATCAGCGCCTGTTTTTCGGATTCAAAAAGCCGCGTTTTCTCTGCCTTATCAGCCGCTACGGCCTTCATATGCGTCACTGATTCATTGACGGTGATTGCATCTAGCGGTGAGAATTGCACGAGCAACGTAACTGCGATGATCGCCACGAGTGTCCCCGGAACCACCTTAGTGAACTTAGGCAGAAAATGGATGATGGCCATGGTAAGCGCAATTAGCAAAGCGGCCACGAGCATCGTGCCGCTACTCATCCAATTTCCGACAATCTCAAAGGTCTGTGAATGTTCGTTAAACAGGACTGCATGGCGTTCTTGCAGTTGCCCAAATTGTGCTAAGCCAATAACAATCGCCAAGCCATTGACGAAGCCCAGCATTACGGAGTGAGGCAGCAAGCGTACGAATTTTCCAATACGCAAAATTCCACATAGCATTTGTATTACGCCACAAAGAATGACCGCTGCGAATAGATATTCGATTCCGTAGAGGACAACGAACGCAGTCATGACAACAGCCATCGCCCCAGTTGCACCGGAGATCATACCCGGTCGACCGCCGAGCAGTGACGTGATGAATCCTACAAAAAACGCGGCCCACAGTCCGACGCTAGGGTCCACTCCGGCAACAAAGGCAAACGCAATCGCTTCCGGCACCAACGCCAAAGCCACAGTTAAACCCGATAAAATTTCGTTCTTCCAGTTAATTTCCCGTCTAATCAACAACTCAACCATCTAATTCCGTCGTATCCTTGCCTGCAAAGTAATCTAAATCGTCGCCGCACTGAAAGTTGCAAGGAAATGGCTAAGAAAAATATCAACTAGGCCAAACGATCGCATAAAACGCGTATACGCTGAACCTTGTGCTTGGCAAGTTTGAAAACTCGCGGGCCGCAAGAAAATCTCTCAACGTGAAACCAAGCCAGGGAGGGTTTTAGTTTCCCGTATTCTGTTGAGAGGCGGCAGTAACGTATCGTGAAAAACCAAGTCTAACTACAAAGTGCTAGTTGCGATAGAGCAACCTGTCTCGTCTATGGAAATATTAAGCGGGTGGGCGGATCGATATTGTTTGGCTGCGTCATGGCGGTTGATTCAGAATCGTACAAACAACGTGCCGCAGAGGGCTGTTCAAAAGATAGTGGATTGTTTATCGATACCAATGGGCTAAACCAAGTCGTTGACCGCCCCAGTACTATCTGCAAACGTCTCAGTTTCAACACCTAATTGCTGTAGCATCGTCACAAACAGATTGGACAATGGGATATCGTCGTGCGTAATTTCTTGCTGCCAAGGTTCCCGGCCCCCACTCCACGGCCCGCCCTGAGGGTTTGCGCCTGCGTGGTTAATGTACTGCCCATGCTTGAACCCCATGTTTTTACCACCAGCGAGCACAAGCGGATAATTGCGAGAAAGATGAAATGCACTAGATGCCGAGCCGAATAATAAGAGCGAATTATCCAACATTGTTCCCGGACCGGACGGTTCTGGTGTGTCTCGTAATCGCGTCGCAAAACGCCCAAACTCTTCAGCCAAGAAACTGCAGTAAATGCCGAAGTTCTTCCAGCCGCCAGGTTTTGTTGTATCGTGAGATAATCCGTGAGATAGATTCAGGCCAATAGCTCGAGCCAAATGATCACTCTGACCCACTCCATTCTCGCGGCCCAATTGATAGGTTGCCGTTCGCGTGGAATCTGTCTTAAACGCCAAATAAATCAAGTCAAACATTGTTTGCAGGTAGTCACGTGGTGCGTCCATGTAGCTCGATAATTCCAAGCCATCCGCCGTAACTTTGGGCAACGGCGTACTCAACCAGCTTTTAGCTTTGACGATCTTGAGTTCCGCATCACGAACGGAATGTAGGTATTCATCCAATCTTTCCTGATCGTTGGCCGACAAAGTCAGCCGTAGTGATCGAGCGTCCGCTAGCAGGTCATCAAGTGCGCTCTGACTCAGTGCTAATCGACGAGCTGCATCACCATCACGTTTTACAAACAGCATGTCGAAAACGCGTTTTGGCCGGTGCTCCGCAGGGATCGCGCGACCGGCGCGATTGAAGGACAAAGTGTGGGCGCCTCGTGGAGTCCCCGTTCCACCATCGGTTGACATCACTAACGAGGAATGCCGGGTTTGGTCGCCGACGTGGGATGCATATAGTTGGTCCAGCGATATTGAATTCTTGTACTCACCGTCACCACCGGTCGCAGCTCCTGTTAAAAACTGATCGGCATTGGAGTGGCCATGGATACTACGGACAGATGGGTGCGAAAACCCGGAGAGGATTGAAAGTTCGCTACGGAGAGGTTGCAATACTTCTAAGCACTTGGTGAACTTGAATTCCTTCCCGTTGCCGTGTGGAAACCAGAGCCATTCTTTATAGGCTGGATCTTGAGGTAACGGCATTGGTACACCGTCAGGGAAGTAGATGCAGGCAAGGCGTTTAGGAGTGTCTGCTTGGGTCGCGGGCTTACCGAGGACTGTGGCTGATTCGAGCAATGGCAGGGCCAATGCGAGTCCCGTTCCACGCAAAAAACGGCGGCGGTCTAAGGCTGAAATTGTTTGCCCGATTGCGGAACAGGCTGTGGATTCGATCGTCTTGGAAGATTTTGGATCCATGATAAATTCCATTTGTGATTTTTGTGTGGTGTTCGTCGTGAAAGAATACTGTGTACTGAAATACGTTGCCAGCTTGATCCTATTTTGAATGAAAGAGATCACTTTTGCAAATTAAAGTTATTAAGGTGGCCAGTCCATCGCCCTGTTTACGTACATCGGCAGCAATTTGGTCGATGCTTGAACGATCTGCAAATGTCAACGGTCGCCCCAGTGCAAAGGTTGTAAGTTTATAGGTTAATGCACGCGTAAACTGATCCTGACGCTCGGTCAATAAATACCGTTTAAGCCCGTCCATGCCGCTTATTTCGTAGTTATTGAACAATAAACTGGAAGCATCCACTGGTTCATCGGCGATACTGTTGCGCCATTGGCCGATGGCATCGTAGTTTTCAAAGGCGATCCCCCATGGATCAATTTTGGCATGACAAGATCGACAAGCCGCATGTTCACGATGATTTTCGATGCGCTGTTTCAATGTCATTTCAGCGATCTTCGGATCCGCTAAGTCGATTTCAGGGACAGCAGGCGGTGGTGGTGGTGGCGGGTCGTGCAGTAAACTTTCGAGGAGCCAGATTCCCCGTTTGAGTGGGTGGGAATCAACACCATCAGAATTCATGGCTAACAAACCAGCTTGAGTTAACAACCCACCGCGTTGGTGTTCGTCAGTGAGTGTGACTCGCCGCATTTCATTTCCAAATACGCCTGCGACACCGTAATGTTGGGCGAGGCGTTCGTTTAGCAACGTAAAGTCAGCATGGATAAAATCAAGTAAGGAGTGGTTATTGGTGAGCATCTCAGAGAAAAACGCGATAGGCTCTTGCTGCATGGCGAGTTTAAGCTCAGGGTCAAATTGTGGATGAGCTTTAGGGTCGATCTGTAGGAATTCGAGTAACTGAAGATCGAGCCACTGCTGGACGAACTGCTTGGCTAGTCGCTGGGATTTGCGGTCGGCCAACATCCGTTGGACTTGTTGTGCGAATATGCTCGGTTCGTGCAGGTGTTGATCGTGGGCCAAATCAAGCAGTTCCTGATCGGGCGTAGAGCACCAGAGGAATAGTGCCATCCGCGTGGCCAGTTCATAATCGTTAAGTTGCTCAGCGGAGATCGGCTTTTTATGTTCGAGTGTGCTGTCGCGGGCAACATATAGGAAGTTGGGTGAAGCGAGCACTGTGGCGAGTACTTCGACCATAGCTTGTTCGAAATTGTCAAATTCGGATCGCATGCTGCTGTACAGCAACAGCTTTTGTTGGACTTCCGCAGTGGTTACTGCACGTCGCCAAGCCCGCGGCATAAAGTGTTCCAGAACTTCTTTCGCATAGAGCGGTTCGTCAGATCGGTTGGGGCTGTCAATAAAGATTCTGCTGTGTGATTCCGGAGGCCACTGGTTGTGGATGGGGCCAGTGATTTCGACATGATCAATTTGAATATTGCCTTGGGAGATAGAGCTGTTTAACAAGCGTATGTATTCGGACGGGTTAGGCGTAGCGCCCATTTTGGCGGTTGTTCGTACGGAGTTGCGAGGATAGATATTCCCTAACGGTATTTCCCACTGATAAAACTGCGGCTTATCTGACTTTGCGGTAATTTCGAGATCGTGTTCGCTGAGTCGAATCAGGGCACGGCTGTCGTTACTTGCACGCCACCCGAATTCAAGCCTGAGGCTAGGAGGTGTCGCAGAAGTTTGCAGAGTTTGTGATGCGCGAACGCGGACACGCAGCGTCCCCACTGGAGGGATCTGGTTTCCTAATTCAACGATCAGGAATTGTCCCCGCGGGATGATGACGACGTGGGTCGGTGTGACGGGGATATCGTTGGGCGGGGGCGTAGGCGCGTGTGCGTATTTAGCTCCGTAGTATTGCCAAGATGAACGGACGGTCCGGCCGGATTGAAGGTCTCGATAATAAGTGTTGTTGTGGGGTTGCCGGAATCTTTCTAGTAGTTGGTCAAGTTCTCTCTGGTGTTTTTGTTTGTCACCGTCTTTCCTGAGTTGCTCATTGAGATCGGCAATTTGCTTCTCTTGCTCAGGCCAATGCCTAGCCGCCGCCGCTTGTATCGGGATGTTCCATTGCAGCATGGTCGGTTGCGGATTGAGCGCAACTGCTCGTGTAATCGCCGTAGATGCTATTTCGCGGTATGTTTCGAGTTGCGTAATAGACATGTGCAACATTTCAGAGCTGTTTTGGAATCCATCGTCCGTGTTGGCTTCGGGAGGCAAATCTTTGGCTAGGTTATAGGGTATTCCGAGTAGGTCTTGGAGAGCGTAGTTATATTCGTAGCGAGTGAGTCGGCGAAAGGAAGAATGGCCTTGTTCGGCACGCCGGACTTGCGAGGCTATCTGGAGTTCCGTGGAAAGCCACTGCACGAGCTTACTGCGATCCGAGCTGCTCAGTGGATCGGCATCCGCAGGAGGCATTTCACCGTTGTTGATGACACCGAGGACTTCGATCCACCATTTTACGTCCGCTCCGCGTTGTAGATTCGGGTCGAAGGCGTCGAGGCGGATGTTGCCTTCTTGGGTGTCGGGGCCGTGGCAATCGATGCAAGAAGATTTGAGGATCGGTTGGATGGACCTGCGAAACTCAGCGAGGTTAGGTTTGGGGGCCTTCGTTGCCCGCGGTGGTAAACTTTGTGTTACGTAGTTTGATCGCTCTGCACCGCTTACTTTCAATTCGTTGAGTGCGGGAATTATCGCCGCGCTGTCAGCAGTTTGTGCTTCGCATGGTTCTATCGATAGGATTGCGCAAAGAAACGTGACAAGTGCGATGAAATGTCGTCGATGGCGATTAGTGTACATATGGATATTATAACAGTTCCCTTAGGTTGTATCAGTGTAGCGGATAAACGTGGGCCTTGAGTTTACACAAAACACTATGAATGTGAGGTCGGACGTTGTTATTTACCTGACACGCTTTTGTGCGCTTTGACTAACATTTCTGTGGCGTGTCCTTGGTCACCTTGTTGCCGCATCCATGATTTGAGGACCTTGGACAGCCGCGCGATCTGTTTTTGATGTTGCGGCAGATCGGCTATATTGGTTCGCTCAAACGGGTCGGCGGCAAGATCATAAAATTCGATGGCTGGGCGACGCATGTATCCGTTAACCAATGTCTTCGCGATTGGGTCAGTCTGGGCCGCTTGCACCCAACTTGCCCACGCCGGATTTCCACCACCTCGCGTCACTATGTTGTGAAACGTAACTGTATGGTTCAGATTAAGGATGAGTTTAAATTGTCGAGTGCGTACTGAGCGAATCGGATAGGAGTCACTGCCTTGAATGATGCCGCGTGTGGTATGTACGCCGAAAACGTAGCGTTGGTGTTGGTCTTTGCGGCCCAATACGACGTCCGCAAAACTACGACCGTCAAGATCGTCCGGGATTTGAATGTCACATAGTTCGAGTAAGGTTGGGACGACATCGACGTATTGGACAAGCGCATCGGATTGGGAGTTTGCTGCGATGTGGTTGGGCCAACGAATGATGAATCCGACGTGTAAGCCGATATCGTAGCAAGTCCACTTACCAAAGGGGAACTGTGCGCCTTGTTCGCTGGTATAGATGAAGATGGTGTCGTCTTTTTTCTTGGCAAGTGACACGGCGTGATCGACCGTTGCTAGTTCCCGATCAAAGTCAGTGACTTCCGCATAGTAGTCGACAAGAGCAGTGCGAGTCTGTTGATTGTCGTACATATAGGGGGGCAACGTGAGGCTGCGAGGGTCGTATTGCGAAGCGTCACCTGAGGTCCACGGTCGGTGCGGACTGTCGGATGCATACACCAACAGAAATGGTTCTGGATTGGCAACGAATGCTGCGAGTTTGTCCTTGGTAACGTTCGTGAAGGGAAAGCTGTCTGCGGGGCCGATATGCCTCTTGCCGCACAGTCCCACTCGATACCCGGCTTCTTTGAAGTAGTGAACGAAGCTTTGGGTGCCTTTGCGGACTTGGCTGTGGTTGGGATATGCGCCGCTGCGAACGGGAAACAGTCCGGTGTAGAGTTGTTGTCGAGTGGGCGAGCACATAGCGGTCGCGGTGAATGCAAGATTGAATTTCAAGCCTTCTTTGGCCAGTTGGTCGATATTGGGCGTGTTAACGTCACTGTTTCCGTAGCAGCCGGCATCGGACCATGTTTGATCGTCCGCTATCACAATGACGACATTCGGACGAACCTCAGGAGCAGGTCTCGTAGTCGCTTGAAGCACGCAAGCAGATAAACTCAAATAGACTAGACAGATGTTGGCGACGATGTTCATTTAATTGATACTCAGTAAATCGATAGGTGGGCAGAGTTATTTGCAAACTGGTTAACGCTGATTTTCAATTTTAACATTTTTGAATAATTAAGAATATATACGAACTCCAACGCGAACAGAAAACCATGAAGTTAATTACCCCTCAATTATTACTTGTATTGCTACTTACTGGTATTCCCGTAACCGACGCACAGGCAGAAGACCTGCCCAATATTGTGTTGCTGATGGGAGATGATCATGGTTGGGACGAGGTGGGCTATAACGCTCATCCACATCTGAAGACGCCAGTACTTGATGAGATGGCGGCAGTTGGACTGCGGTTCGACAGGTTTTATGCCGCGCATCCGTCGTGTAGTCCCACTCGCGGGAGCGTACTCACGGGGCGACACCCAAATCGATATGGTACTTTTACGCCGGGCTTTTCATTCCGCCCAGAAGAAATTACGATTGCTCAATTGCTGAAAACCAAAGGGTATGTTTGTGGGCATTTTGGTAAGTGGCATGTGGGACCGGTTAAGAGTGACTCGCCGACAAACCCAGGGAAAATGGGGTTTGACGAATGGTTGTCGCATGACAATTTCTTTGAGCTCAATCCAGTGTTGTCTGCCAATGGAGTTCCACCAAAGAAAATCGAAGGTGAAAGTTCCGAGATTCTGGTAGCCGCTGCGTCAGAATTTATAGCTAAAGCAAAACGTAACGATAAACCGTTTTTTGTTGTGATCTGGTACGGCTCGCCTCATGAACCGTATAGCGGGCTACCCAAAGACCTTGCGCTGTACGATGATCTGCCCGAGAAGTACAACGATAAGACGTTTCGTTTGACGTCCAATGAAACGGGACGACCAACAACAAGACCGCTTGGTGATATATTGCGAGAACGGTATGCCGAGATTACCGCGATGGACCGCTCGATCGGACAACTGCGGGAGTTCTTGGATGCTAAGAAATTACGAGATGATACCCTGCTCTGGTATTGCGGGGACAACGGTACGCCCGGTGACGGAATTGTCACTTCGCCGCTAAGAGGACGCAAGTCCCAGATGTACGATGGTGGGATTCGAGTGCCAGGCGTGATTGAGTGGCCGGCGCGAATCAAAACACCATTGGTTTCACAGTTACACAGCGTGACAAGCGATATATTGCCCACGCTGTGTGAGTTGGTGGGAATTGATTTGCCACAGCGAGAACTTGACGGACTGTCCTTGACCGGAACTTTTGACGGATCATTGAAATGTCGCCCTGCTCCGATCTTCTTCTGGCAATACAATGTCGGCAAGGATAAGCAACGTGAACCGTGGATCCCCAAACCACTGCAAATTGGTACGACGCCGTTGGTGAAAATGATGGGGAATGTATACACAAGGACGTTTACAAATTTCAAACACCCTAAGATCGTCGCGAGTGATTTTGATGGTAGCCGTGTTGTATTGTCGGACCACTATAAGTTGGTTGTGGCAGGTAACGGTGTATCAATCAAAGCGCAGTTGTTTAAAGTGCCGGATGACGTAGCTGAAGAAAATGACATAGCGACGGAAAATCCTGAAGTGGTACGCGGTATGTTAGAACAACTGCGACAATGGCAAACATCAGTCCTGACGAGCTTGACAGGAGTGGAGTACAAACCACGACTTAGTGCGAATTAGCGCGGCTGAGACGGTGCACATCAATTTGCTGTTGGGAGCGTCACTTCAGTGGGTTTTCGTACCAGCTGACGTTGTTTGAACCGCGACCGGCGTTTAACAAGTCGAGATCGCCGTCGCCGTCCATATCGACGCTACGCAGGTCATAACTTTCTTGATCATCATCGAGCACGTGCAGTTCGAAATTCCCTCGAGAGTCGTTCAGATATAGCATCACCCGTTTACTTTCATAGCCACAACTGGCGGCGTCTATGTCCCCATCATGATCAAAGTCTGCGACGGTTAGACTATGTGGTTGACGGATAGTTGCATCGATCACTTGAATTTCCCAAGTTGGGTTCTTAAACCAAATTACACCAACTCCGTGTCCGCGGGTGGCGACCCAATCAGTCTTGCCATCCCCATTGACGTCAGCCGGCAGGATATTCGTAGCGGCCTCTTGGTTTTCCGCGAGCATCACTTTTGTCCACGCTTGCTCGACTCGACCTTTCCCGGGGTTTTTCCAAAAGGCAAACCAGTTGCCGTCCGCAAACGGTGCTCCCTTAGCGCCCACAGCAATTTCTTTCCAGCCATCGCCATCAATATCACCGGCACCCATGTAATGGCTGCCACCTCGGGCATCGCCAGCGGCAAAAATGTGACGGTCCCATTGTGTAGCACGGCGTGGCCGCTTAGGAATGCTATACCAGACAATGGAATCTCGCAGGCCTTCTTCAGGTTGAAAGTTGTTGATGATTAGATTGGGTCGACCATCGTTGTTGATGTCAGATTTTATAATACAGTGTATGCCGGTAATAACGGGATCAATAATGCGGGGTATCCATATTCCTTGTTTTATATGTTTACTGCCGGGGTTTTCCAGCCAGAACGGATGTTGGTTTGCAATGGTTCCGGCCCAATCTAGGTCGCCATCGCCGTCAACGTCGAGTACTTCACTGTGGATGCAAGCCTTATTGCCTACAGGGAATCGGTGCAGGACGTATTGCTGCTGCCACGTGGGCGCAATGAACATGCTTACTGTGCCATTAAAGCTAGCAATCACATCTAGAAGATGATCACCGTTGGCGTCGAGCGCAACCGCTGTATTGCAATGACCTTGTTCCATGACGATGTGTTTTGTCCACTTGTCGGCACCGTTGGTAGTGCGCTGTAAAGAAATAACCAATAGGAGGACAGCCACAGTGCCAATGCGTAATACGTGGGTCATAGTGATTTCCGTTCTGTATGTTAAATGTCAATGGACTAGTCAATTATGGGAAGTACAATCGCGGATGGTCGCGATCGAGTGTGATAAACTTGTTCGGTGGATTTGATAGATGAACCATCATAGGGGCCTTTTCCTGTGTTCGGATTGCGGTCAAATAGCGGAAAATAGGCTCCTGAAATATCGACGCGGAACTCGTGCCCTTTTTGAATTGTTGCGGCCACGGGACCAAGGTCAACTTCGATCTGGTACACCTTGCCCGGTTCTAATAATTTAGGTTGTAGCAATGAATCTCGGAATCGGCCCCGCAATACACCGACCGCGAGGTTTTGGGCGAATCCATTGGGGTGGACATCGACTAGTTTCACAACCCAGTCCGCGTCGACGGTGCTAGCTGACACAAATAGTTTTGCCGAGGGGTTACCGGCAAAGCGTACGGACTTGTTGAGCACACCGCTGGAATAAACTAGAACATCATCTCGACTCCCAATCGTTCGTTGGTCAACAGGCCCCCAACTAACGCCATCAATAGATCGTATGTCATCCGAAGGATAAGCGGGAGTTGGGTTCGCTGGGTCGGAGATGAAACTGTCGGGTTGTTGGTGTCTGGGGGGACGACTTGGGGATATTTTGCCGCTGCTCGAGATTGTGTTTGCATCGCCATCTGAGTGTAAAAAGAATGACTTATTAACCGCATCCTTTGGGGGCCATGTATCTGCTTCAAACCAATGATTATCGCCCATTGAAAAGTATCGTACAGGAGACCATTTCTCTAGCGAGTTCGATTTATGTGGTTTCAGGTATCGGTCCAGCCATTGGATATTTGCGGTGGTGCGATCCCAAACTGCGGTCTCACCAAAATCCCAATCCCCGACTTTTGATCGGCCGATACTGCCGTGGTCCCATGGACCAAGTATCAGTTGTTGTTTGTTGCGTACATGTTCGTGAATGGCGTCTTGATGCATCAAGTTGAAACTACGTACTGCTTCGCGAGAAAAGAAGTCGTAATATCCGACGGCATGTTGTACGGCGAGATCAAGCTCAATGACTTCTTTCGATAAGGCAAGTCGGCGCCAATATCCATCAGGCTTAGGATGTGTCAGCATGTTTTCAAACCACGGTATTGACCAACCGATTTCGTCGTCAACGGCGCTTAAAGGGAGAGTTTTAAATATTCGCGACCAATCGGTGGGAAGTTGTGCTTCGGGTGGTTGGCTCATCCGTGCGGCCCAAGTCGTTAACATTGACAGGCGGACAGCACCACCTTGATAGATGTTTCCGTAGAACTCTGTCCATGTTGCGGTGGGAGTAATGACTTTCAGGCCAGTTGGTTTCTCAGCGGCCGCTTGCCATTGTGTAGCACCGAAGTAGGACGCTCCCCACATTCCGACCTTGCCATTGCTCCATGATTGCTTGGTAATCCATTCAATCGTGTCGAATCCGTCTTGTCCTTCGTTGTTATACGCGATGAAGATTCCAGCAGATTCGAATCGCCCTCTGCAGTCTTGAACGACCAGAACGTAACCCGATTGGTTAAATTGGACCGCAATATTCGCAAGCCCCGCCTTGTTATAGGGGGTACGGATTAATATGACAGGTTGATTTTTCGTGGAAGCGTCGAGGTATATATCCGTCGATAACTCAATTCCGTCCCGCATCGCCACCATTAAGGTTTTTTTGATGAATTCCGCTTGCACGAAATTGCAGCAAAAAACTGTTGTCAGCAAAGTGATGCATGTTGTGCGAATGATGGGTGACATGGTTACGGTCCCTCTCTAGTATCTTTATCAACGTGAAAATCTGTCCCGAACAACAACAGTATAACTTACTTGGGACACCAGTGGAGGTTTGCCTGTTTTGCAACGAAGAGTCAACACAGGTCGACCAGAATAGATTCTAATGAGTCGCACCACGCCGACGGCGCGGCTAATATCCGATCACGAATTACCTTCCCATGCCATTTCAATTTGATAACAGTTATGCTCGTTTGCCGGGTGAGTTCTATTCGCTTGTAGCACCTACGCCAGTGGCCCAACCCAGTATGATCCGCGTGAATCCAGGGTTAGCAGAATTATTGGGAGCGGACGCGGAGGTCTTGCAATCGCCTGCCGGTCTCAGTGTGCTGGCAGGGAATGAAATCTGTATTGGGTCGGTTCCTTTAGCAATGGGATATGCGGGACATCAATTTGGAGGGTTTTCACCACAGCTAGGCGACGGACGTGCCGTACAATTGGGCGAGGTAATCGGAACCGATGGTGTTCGTTATGATATTCAACTGAAGGGTTCTGGGCCCACTCGGTTCTCCCGACGAGGCGATGGTCGTTCGGCGCTAGGGCCTGTGCTGCGGGAGTACCTAGTCTCTGAGGCGATGGCCGTGCTCGATGTGCCCACGACGCGGGCGCTTGCCGCAGTGTCCACGGGCGAAAGCGTGATGCGAGACGGAATGATTGCAGGCGGAATTTTGACTCGAGTGGCTCAGTCGTTTGTGAGAGTGGGGACTTTTCAGTGGCTTGCTGCTCGGGGGGACGTTGAAAACTTGAAAGTGCTCGCAGATTATGTGATTGACCGACATTATCCGGAAGCCAAAGAATCAGAAACGCCATATCGCGCCCTGCTGGATATCGTAATTGAACGACAAGCAGCATTGGTTGCGCAGTGGATGCAACTTGGGTTTATTCACGGCGTGATGAATACCGACAATACTGCGGTGTCTGGCGAGACGATTGACTATGGTCCTTGTGCCTTTATGGATACTTATGAATCTAACAAGACGTTCAGTTCCATTGACCATCAAGGCCGATATGGTTTTGGGAATCAGGGACCAATTGCGCATTGGAATTTGGCGAGATTTGCGGAAACTTTGGTGCCGTTGCTGGCGTCGGATGCCGAACGAGGCGTAGCGATAGCGGAGGAAGCGTTAGATCAATTTGTGGAGATTTATGAGCGTGAGCTGCAACGTCGGTTTACGGCGAAAATTGGATTAGCAACGGACGGCGACGTAGTACTCCCCAAGAAAGACACAGATTGGGCATTGGTCCGTGAGTTATTGACGTTGATGGAGGATGGCAAGGCGGATTTTACCTTAGTCTTTCGGCACCTGTCCGGGGCGTTTGAGCGTAACAATGACGAAAAATTGGTGGCGTTGTTTGATTGCACCAAAGGGATTACGGCATGGTTGATAACGTGGCGAGCGCGAGTGTCTCAAGCGGGTGAGGCGGCGCAAGCATTGATGCAACGTAGTAATCCGATCTTTATCCCGCGCAATCATCGCATTGAAGAGGTGATCGCGGCTGGGTACAACGGCGACTTCGAACCATTTCATCGGTTATACGAAGTGTTGCAGCACCCCTTTGACGAGCAGCCTAAAAATGCCGCCTATGAAGCCGCACCGACAGATGATGAAATTGTCCAGGCGACGTTTTGCGGGACGTAGCGTGGTAGCCTATTTCTTGGGTGGATATACTTTATGATTTTCGTGACATGCTTTGCAGGTCATGGCTGCGGCAAGTGCTTCGCCGCTTCCTTCCACACCCTTGCGATGGTTGGCAGTCGCCTGTAACAACGCACTTGTTAATGTCGCCCAACTTTCCGCAGTCCCTTTGGGTGGTTTGTTGTTAGGCATCGCTTTGACAAACGCCCAGAATAGCTTTTGTTCTTTTCGCGTCGCTTCACCCTTGATGACCTTTGTGTGCAAGCCGTCATCTTTAACCGCGTGCATGAAGCTCTCGATCTCGTAGGATTGCTTGCCTTTAGCAGCAACTTCGGTATCGTTTGTGGCGGCGAAAATGGTAGCGATGCCCGCGAGGAACAAAGTTGCAAAAATGAATGAGCGCTTCATGAGGTTGCCTTATTTAAGGTTGCGAATGTAAAACTAAGTATAACAAAATGGCATGGCGTGTAGATGGATTATCGGCTTATTACAATCCGTTCTTAAAACAAAGCCTTAATGGGGTGGCCTTCATCCATCAGATTATATGGACGCCCGCCCTTGTCCACGGCAGTTAGATCATCGATGCCCATCGCGTGATAGACCGTCTTAGCGATATCTTCTGGCGCCACTGGCAAATCAGCTGGATATGCAGCGTGGCGGTCTGATGTTCCGTATGCTTGGCCACCTTGAATTCCACCGCCGGCCATCAGCACCGACATGGCATGAGTCCAGTGGTCCCGGCCCTGACCTGTTTTGCCACCGCTGCGGGGGTCACCAATAGTTGGTTTCCTACCCATTTCGCTATTCACCAGTACTAGTGTTTGATCGAGTAGTCCGCGGTCGTGAAGATCTGCCAAAAGAGCCGAAAAACATTGGTCGAATTCAGGGAGGAGAACATCTTTGAGACAACCGAAATTATTTCCGTGGGTGTCCCATCCGCCGCCACTTTTGCATTTGCTTTGTTCGGCGAGCTTCTTGTTTCCTTGCCAGAAAACGCTAACAAAGGGTATTCCCGCTTCAACAAGTCGACGAGCCATGAGCATACTCATCCCATTATGAGTTTTTCCATAAGTCTCAATCGTCTTATCCTGTTCCCCTGATAAGTCGAACGCGTCTCGGGCTTTAGGGGATCCTAATAGTGAAAAGGCTTTGTCTTGAAACGTTTGTAGATTACTGGTTTTTGCAAATTGAGAGAGATCTTTGTCATTGTTATTGAAGTCGTCAAGCAGTTGCCGACGGGAAATGAGTCGCTCGACAGGGATATCGGCTTTGAGTTCGATAGCAGGCGCAGCGAATTTCATCGGGTCATCTACGTCCGCCATGACATATAAGGGATCGTGTTCCACGCCTAAGCGAGCTGCAAATTGTCCCGGCCGAGTGTATTGCGGGGCACCTGGCTTCAGAGGCAGAGTGATGCTTTGCGGGAGATACGGGTGACGCGGTGATTTGTAGCCAACGACAGTACCGATAGCTGGCCAGTCTGAAGGTCGTGGTTTGCGGGCATTCAAGAGTTGTGGAAAACTGGGGTCTGGGCGTTGGCCCGTCAAATTATAATAGTATCCAGCGTGGTGGTCTCCGGTGCCGCGTCGGTAATGACCTAAGGATCGGATCACAGATAGATGGTGGGCCTGGTTGGCGAGTTTTGGCAAATGCTCGCACAACTGGTACTCTTTGGCGGTCGTTGGAATCGAATTAAACGGTCCGCGGATCGACGACGGCGCGTTGGGCTTCATATCCCAAGTGTCAATGTGAGAGGCTCCGCCGCTGAGCCAAATGAGGATCGTAGATTTTGCCGGACCGGAAGCCTTGGCCTGCACAAGTTCAGGTAGTGACGCCCCGCAAAACGACAGGCCACCAGCAACGAGCAGCGTGCGTCTGGAAATAGGCAATCGCGCCGCTTGATGCGCGTGAGCCTGTTCTAGATTGTCGTTTTTTGGTTGCGCCATTGGAGGCCATATTGGAGCGGGTAAAAATCATATTTCGCAGGGCGACTAATTTCTTATCTTAATCAACGCGATGCTTTGGCGTCAAGCAAAGCGGTCGCCGCTTATGACCTCTAATTAATACGCCGGTGAATGTTCGCCGTTACATGAGAGATGAATTGCTTAATCAAGAACTATTAATTAACTTAAAGGCAGTATGTGTTTTGGCTCTTAAGGTGACCTTTATGACTAAGCAGGTTTTTTCACGTCGAAAGTTTCTCGCTACCGGTTCAACGGCGTTTTCTGCTCTGCCAGCTTGGCCCGTTATTGCTGCTGTGGAAAATACGAAACCTAAGGCCGCCACCGTACTCAATCCGCAACTACGCGTTCCTCTATCTTTTGTAGTCGATGATTCAACTTGCCTCGTTAATATGGGGCACTATTGCATGCCACAATTTGCAACCGCATGGC
Source organism: uncultured Planctomycetaceae bacterium (assembly GCA_963934735.1). Classification (GTDB taxonomy): domain Bacteria; phylum Planctomycetota; class Planctomycetia; order Pirellulales; family Pirellulaceae; genus UBA721. The sequence goes on along the minus strand of CAWVZW010000021.1, from coordinate 14,790 downwards.
CTGAACGCAACGAATATAAAAAACCGTGGCAAACATGGCCACGAGAAATCCCAGATTCGTTTGTTCGTGAATTTGGCCAATGGTGCGCTCAACAAGGAGTTAAAGGGAAATACAGTATTGTTCCTTTTCCGGCTTGCGTAGGTTGGGTGGACAGAGAATTGCCAGGTTGGTCTCAGAAACAGTTACAGTCGAGTTTGAAACTTGTCCGTGATTTGATGGTACCAAATTGGGATATTCATCCCGAAATGATCACCCATACGAGGGTGATTGACATCAAAACGGGTCGTCCCATGCAACAAATCAATCCTGCCACTATGGAGAATTCATATCCCCGTACCAAAAAGAGTGTTGATGAATTGGCAGCCTACTTGGCCTACGCACTGCGGATTCTTAAAAACTGCGGATTACCCTGCGAAGGTGTTACGACCCCCGGCGGTTTCGGCAACTTAGTCAAAAATGAACTATCACTTGCGGTACACGATGCCGTCCGAGATGTATATGGCAGCGAGCTTCCACACTATTTCAAATATGTCGTAAATGGTGATGAAAGTGCTCAGCCGAGATTGGAGCATGTACGAAACGTCGACAGTTCCGACCCCAAGGTTACGGTGAATGTGCCGGCTTGTACTGGCGACTGGTTCGGCGGCTGGGACGGCGACCGACAAAGTGAACCCGATAGATATGCAAACGAAGCTGGTACGAGTGGGCGGATGGTGGAATTGATTAAGCGAGGAGAACCCGCCGTGATGCTATGCCATTGGCCGGGGATGTACACTCAGGGAACCAAAAAGGGATTTACAGCGTTTAAACGCGTCGTCGAGACCCTCAATAGTCGGTTTAGCGACCAAACTATTTGGATGAAACTCAGTGAAATAGGTCGCTATTGGACGGCTAAGGAACTAACTCACATTGCGCTTACAGATCGAAAAATATCATTTAATGCACCGTTTGGTACTGCAAACTTTACAGTGCGAGTGGATGGTGCAACGGCCGCTAGCAAGGCCCTAAGGCTCGTGGTCGAAAACCAGACTGTCGCGTTGCAAGGCGTGACCGAGCGTCGTCTATTGCGTAGCGGCACTTGGCACGTGGATTCCAAAGGGCTAATTATGTGCTTTGATTTGCCGAAAGGCGTTTCACATATTCAGTGGTAAACGTGCAAGATCGATGATGATTAATAATTTACCCGTTGCGCCGAAACGGAAAGTCACACCGTTTTAAAGCGAATTTGGACGTTGTTTTACCTGATTCAAACCCGCATCTCTGCCACCGTTTTATTATAATATCAAAATGGTTATTAAAAGGCCCCAATATGTTTTTCTGCTGTTGCTGTGCTTAGCTGCCCGCAACCTTGCCGCAGATTTTCCCGATTCCCAATTACAGTGGATTTTTCCACTAGGTGCGGCTCCGGGTACAACTTTCGAGATTGAAATCGGAGGTGTTGGCTTAAACGATGTAGCCACATTGTATTCGCCCCATCCAGGCATCACTTTTCAAACGAATGCGGAAGGTCAATTTGAGGCCAGTATTGCAAAGGATGTCCTCGCGGGTCGCTATACCGTGCAAGTATTAGGGTCAGCAGGTTTGAGTTCCTCACGACTATTGTTGATCAATGATCTTCCCGTCGTCAATGAGATTGACCGACTTGAAGCGGAAGCAGTAGTCGTTGACGTACAGTTTCCCGTGGCGCTGCAGGGTGCGATTGGTGCCAAGGGCGACGTTGATCTTTACCAATTTGAAGCACAGGCCGGCCAAGTGTTGGTACTGGAATGTTGGGCCAGTCGCCTCGATTCCAATTTGCGATGCGTATTGGAATTGTTTGACGAATCCGGAAAGCGACTCGCAGTGAATAGAGGCTATTTCGGCACTGATGCATTTGTCGTGGTGGCATTACCTCACACAGGAAAATACGTTGTGCGAATAGCCGATCTTATTTTTCGAGGCGGCGTGCAGTCTTTTTATCGCTTGGAAATTCATGATCGCCCAAGAGTTATTTATACTTTACCCGCGGCCGTTAACATCACACAGCAGAAGCCTCTAGTTGCCTACGGATATAATTTAGGTGATACAGCACAGGGGGTGTCGTTGCAGTCACGATCGCTGGAAACGTTAGACTTGCAAGTTCCTGCTAATCACCATGGAATGTCCAGTGTTAGCGATTCAAAAACCGTGGGCGTTGCAATGGGCCAGTTATTGTTTCCAGACGCTCTAGCTCCAGTTGAAGTTGCGCTCACAGACATTCCCGTGGCAATGGAACCACAAGACTTGGAAACAGAGCAACGTAATAACGATGTTAGCGGAGCAGTAAAAATACAAATCCCGATAGATATTACGGGCCATTTGCCCACTGCGGCGGACCTCGATTGGTATGCTCTTTCGCTCCGGAAGGGCGAGGTGGTGTATATCGAATCGTTTGGACAAAGGATTGGCAGTCCTGTTGATTTGACGGTTTATGTTTATGACGAGGTTGGGAAAACTTGTTTGGCCACATATGAAGATGTTAGGCAAAATATTGGGCGTAACCGTTTCCCCACTGCACATCTTGATCCCGCAGGTCGATTTGTTGCGCCGCGGGATGGCGTGTTTCATGTCGTCGTTCGTGATAGTGCAAGTGGTTCGATGGTGTCGGCACAACGGATTTACCGCTTGGTTGTTAAGCGGGAGTCCCCAGCACTAAAGGTGGTGGCGATTCATGCGAGCGCCGATAAGCCATCCGCGTTAACTGTTCGCCGCGGAGGTAACGCAAGGCTTGATCTTTTGGCGTTTCCCACAAATGGTTTAAACACATCGGTGCAAGTATCGGCAGTCGGGTTACCACCGGGTGTACATTGCGACCCTGTGTGGATCGGACCGACAGTGCGGCAGGCCGTACTGGTATTAAATGCCGATCAAAATGCGGAGCCCTTTCTTGGAAAGCTTGAGTTGAAAGCCAGTTATCAAATGGGAAACCAAACCGTGACACAAGCAGTACTCGCCGGGACGATGTCTCGTAGCGGTACTCCGATCGGTGTTGGACGATTTGATTCTCAGTTGACGTTTGCCGTTACCGACACAAGTCCCGTGGTCGCCGTGGCTACAATTGACCGTCAGCGATATCAAGGCGGCAGTATCATTGACGTCGACGTGACAGTCGACCGTCAGGCAGGTCAGATGGCAGAGGAATTGCTGATAAGTGGCGTCGGGCTTCCGCTTGAGATACAAAATCGTTTGCAACGCATACGCTCAAGTAACACGGGGACGATTAGCTTTTACATCCCTCCCAATCTTTCTGCAGGGAAATATTCGATTGCCGCTAGGGTCCGCACTAAAATGAATCCTGTCACGAATGCAAAGAACGCCGTTGAAAAAGCAGTTGCAGTGGAGCTTGTTACCAATACAGTGTCGTTTGAGGTCTACTCGCCCCCCTATGTTGTCGCGGTAGATTTAGAAGCTCCCGTTACTATTGCTCGGGGAGAGGTGATTCAATTGAAATACTCCGCTCGCAGACAAGACGGTTTTATTGGTAAGATACACACAGAACTGGTTGCACCCGGCGGAGTTCTTGGAATCCGCGGACGTGGAGTTACCTTTGTGGGTCAAACCGATTCTGGCGTAATACAAATTATTGCGAACGAGGACGCGCCGCTCGGACAACAATCCGGACTACGCTTGGAGGGTATCGGCACGGTAGAGGATATCGAGGTTCATCGCAGCAGTGTTTTTCTAACGTTAGAGATTGTGGAGTAATTATGCCATGTGTAATCTACTACTGAATATCAGAATGTCATTCTTATTAGCGACGGCATTAGTGTTGAGCATAAACGTTTGTTTGTGCAATTCTTTGACAGCTGAACCGCGGGTTAGTTTTACCAATGACATTATGCCGATTCTCAGCAAGTTTTCTTGTGATTCTGGGGGTTGTCACGGTAAGGCGAATGGTCAAAACGGATTTCGTTTATCGCTGTTTGGTGGCGATCCGCTGGACAGTTATCGATCAATTGTGTTGCAAGCCAAGGGGCGGCGCGTATTCCCAGCAGCGGCGGAAAAGAGTCTCTTGTTGAGAAAGGCAACCGGCGCTACGGCACATGGAGGCGGTCGGCGTATGAGCGAGACCTCTGAATCCTATCAAACGCTGAAGCTGTGGATTGAACAAGGGTTGGCTAGGCCGAGTGACCAAGACGCGGTGCTCGAACGGATCCAATGGTCACCGCGACAAGTTGTGTTAGCACCTGACGCTCAACAAAAAATATCGGTACGTGCATTCTATTCGGATGGCAGTTCGCGTGATGTGACCTCCATGGCACTTTTCTCCATGAGTGTTGATGGACTTGCTCAGGTGACCACGGACGGTTTATTGCGGGTGGTGAGTGAAGGCGGGCTGGGTTCCGTGACAATCAAATACGGCGAGCAAACTGGTAGTATGCAATTACTTGTGCCCTACAAACAAAATGCAGAACAACTGCGTGAATTACAAGGGATATTGAGTTCACTGAAAACTGGTAATTCAAACAACGGTGTCAACGAAGCCTTAGTGAATCAATGGCAGCGGTTGCAGATCGAACCGGCCAAAGTGTGTGATGATCCAACCTTTATTCGCCGCGCGAGCATCGATATTTGTGGAACGTTACCCACCGCTAGTGAGGTTTTGGCGTTTGTGAGTGATTCCGATGTAAACAAACGTGAACGGCTGGTCGACCGTCTACTAGAACAACCTGAATATGCCAGTCATTTCGCTATCAAGTGGGCCGATATTCTACAAAACCGAGGCCGCGGTTACTCCACTTCAAAACAGCGAACGGGCACCACACTTTTCTACAACTGGATCCGCGACTCGCTATTAGACAACAAGCCCTATGATCAGTTTGTGTCGGAGATATTAACGGCTACTGGTTCCCAAGAGATCAATCCACCGACGGTGTGGTATCGCAGCGTACGGACGATGCCTAACTATGTCGAGTCGGTCGCGCAAGCGTTCTTAGGGGTCCGGATTCAATGCGCGCAGTGCCACCACCATCCCACCGCGAAATGGAGCCAAGCCGATTATTTTGGCTTAGCGGCTAACTTTGCCCGCGTCGGACGTAAGGGTGGTTTTGCAGACGCCGAAGTACCCACTGGCGAAACGATTTACCTGCTCGACCATGGCGAGATCCGACACCCCAAAACACAACAGGTGTTGCCCCCCAAACCACTAGGTGACCCTCCCTTTGAACTAGATGCATTCGCTGACCCCCGCGTCGCGTTAGCTGGTTGGATGACAGGATCGGACAACGAGTATTTTGCGGACACTCTAGTAAACCGATTGTGGGCTCACTTCTTAGGTCGCGGGATTATACACCCTGTGGATGATCGACGTGATACGAACCCACCGAGTAATCCCGAGTTGTTACAGGCTTTGTCAGACTCGTTTGTCAAAAATAAATATGACCTTAAACAATTGATACGATTAATTTGCGGTTCGTCCGCTTATAACCTCGGCACACAAATCAATCCGAGTAACCAGAAAGACCAACAGACATTTTCGCGTTTCTACCCACGGCGAATGTCAGCCGAAGTGCTGTTGGACGCGGTGTCCCAGACGCTGGAAGTGCCGACCGCGTTTCCAGGTGGGCTTGGGGAATTTCCACTAGGCACGCGCGCGATTGAACTTCCGGATGAGAATGTCGCCATTGCATTTTTGGATGTGTTTGGCCGGCCGGCTCGATTCAAAGCCTGTGAATGTGAACGTATCGATACACCCACGCTCGCTCAAGGCTTGGAGTTGGTTAATTCGAATCAAATTCAATCTAAATTGAGCTCGCAAACTGGATTTGCACATCGACTTGCCGTCAACAATCGCTCACCACAAGAGAATTGCGAATTAATATTTTTGACTCTTTACGGTCGGGCTGGGACTGCCGCGGAATTAGAGGTGGCAGTTGCACATGTATCTGGATCAGCCGCAGCGGATGAATCAGACAAAATCGAAAGATACCGTAACTTAATTTGGGCATTGTTGGCGAGTAATGAATTTATGTTCGTGCAATAATGGATAGTCATGGCTTAGGGGTGTTTCATCGATGTTAAAAATCACAAAAAAATTGTCCGGTAAGAGTCGTCGTTTATCGCGTCGCGATTTCATGGCGACCGGTTTGGAAGTGGGAGGCGGTGCGCTTGGTCTCTGTTTACCGTCGATGCTCCAGGCGGATGAAGCAAATGGAAATGGAGCTTCGGGTAAATCACTTATCGTTTTTTGGACTCATGGCGGTATGAGCCAACAAGATACCTATGACATGAAACCGGACGCGCCCAGTGAGTATCGGGGAATGTATTTACCCATTGGGACTTCCGTTCCCGGTATTACCGTTTCAGAGCGGTTTCCGGAACAAGCTCGTATCATGCATCATTTGAGTCAAGTTCGTAGTGTTTGGCATAGAAACGGTATTCATGCACCCTCGGCACATTGGATGCAGACGGGATATTTTGGGCCTACCTTAGCGCGGAATGCTGCACAAATGCCGTCGTTTGGCAGCGTCGTCGCGCGAGCACTCGGTCCGCGTGTACCTTTGATGCCCGCGTATGTCACGGTCCCTAAATCTGAGGCCTTTGGCTACCAAGGATCAGTTTACTTAGGAAAACGATTTAACCCGTTTGAGGTTGGTGGGGACCCGAATGCGGAAACATTTAAAGTTCCTAACCTGGCCTTACCTGATGGATTGACGCTCGAAAATGTGGATGCGCGCAAACAGCTGTTAAGGTCATTTGATCGACTACGCAAAGATGTTGATCAAAACGACGTGATGCAGGGTCTTGATACTTTCAAAAGTCAGGCATTGGAGATGGTAACGGGCGATCACGTGCGACGGGCATTTGATCTTACTGGTGAGGACGATAAGTTACGTGACCGGTATGGTCGGCATCAATACGGTCAGAGTGCATTACTCGCCCGACGCTTGATTCAAGCTGGTACTCGAATCGTCACGATTAACACTGGATATTGGGATCACCACAACGATATAGAACCTGGATTGGAAGAGCATCTTCCGCCGCTCGATAAAGCGATAGCTGCGTTGGTCGAGGATCTCAGTGATCAAGGGATGCTGGACGATGTCGTGATTTACTGTGCTGGCGAATTTGGAAGAACACCGTTGATGAATGGACACGCGGGGCGGGATCACTGGAGCAAGTGTTTCACTGTGATGCTAGCTGGCGGTGGCATTCAGGGGGGACGTGTGGTCGGTGCAAGTGAAAAATGGGGTGGAGGCGTGAAAGAACGACCTACGACTCCGCTGGATATTCTCGCGACGATTTATCACCAATTAGGCATCCCGTTGGGCACTCACTTTGAGGACAAGACGGGCCGTCCGCAGTCTATTGTGGGTTCGGGAAAGCCGGTACGAGAACTGTTATAGCTCGCCGCAAATTCCAGACTGATGGGATCGAGCATGGGTAGTGTATTAGTTAGCTTGCTGTACGAACTTTCGCCTCAGACTTTTGGTGACAACTCTGTGATCGCTCTGCCGGACGTAAGGATTGGAACGGGACGGCCGGAAAAATCAGGTATCGCGACTTCGTGAGCGTTGATGCCCAGATGGCTGTACAGTGTTGCCAAAAAATCACTCGGACTTACTCGGCGTTCAACTGGGTCCTCGCCACGTGCATCTGTCTTTCCGATGATTTGTCCAGTCTCAATCCCTCCGCCGGCAAACAGCATCGTATTAGCTCGAGGCCAATGATCGCGTCCAGGTTGCACGGTTCCTTTACTCCCACTGGCGACGCCGCCGCCACTGCTTGCGACGTGAGTAATTCGTGGCGTCCGACCAAACTCTCCCGTAACAACGACCAATACCCGTTTGTCCAAACCCCGCGCATAAACGTCTTCGATCAGTGCGGAAATCGCTTGGTCAAACACGGGCGCACGAAACTTGATGGCATCAAACACATGGTGATTCACGGCATGGTCGTCCCAATTCGCGACCCGCCCGCACAAAGGCCCATCAAATTCTGTGGTGACAATTTCCACTCCGGCCTCGACTAGTCTGCGAGCCATCAAACATTGCTGACCCCATTGATTCATTCCATAACGTTCGCGAGTGCTTTGATTTTCTTGATTCAAATCGAAAGCGAGCGCCGCATCTTTACTAGTTAGCAACGATAAAGCCTGTTGGTCAAAATCGTCAAACGCTTCCATCGCACCAGTCTGATCAATTTCGGTCAGTAAACGGTCTAGCCCTCTTTTTAAATTGATACGACTCTTGAAGCGGGCCGCTCGCGAGGGGTCAGGTAATCCTATGTTGGGAACACTAAAATCAGGTCGGCTCGGATCCCCCGTCACTTTGAACGGTTCATAAGAAGGCCCGAGATAAGTTGAGCCAGCAATCGTGAAACTGTCGTATCGATCAACAGGATTGACGGTGATGTAGTTGGGGAGTTTTCGTTTGGGGTTATACCGTAGATAGTTGGCGACCGACATCCAGTCCGGTAGTACAGGCAAGGTTTTGTCCGCGGCTGCGGGATCGCCAGCCAGTACCTGCAGAGATCCGGCAGGATGACCGCCGCCGGTATGAGCAACTGATCTTAATAGTGAATACTTATCAGCACACTTAGACAGAGTCGGCAGCAATTCTGTCAAAACTATGCCAGGGACATTGGTGTTGATTGGATTGAACGGACTGCGGAATTCGCTCGGAGCGTCGGGTTTGGGGTCCCATGTATCCAAATGGCTGCAACCGCCACGTAACCATACTAAGATAATAGCGGTTGGCTCGCCTGTAGCGTTAAGCGATTTATCGAACGCGGAACCCGCCGCGGACGCGATGTCTTTAGCCTGAGCGCGTGCTCGCAGTAAACCCGAGAAGCTCAGCCCCCCAAAACCGTAGAGGCCTGCTTTTAGTAGATCACGACGTTGCATTGTCTATATCCGTATTGTGTTAGCAAAATACCACTGTACGATAATTTTACCTTACTAGTGTTGAGAATGCAGTACCAATTACGAGGGGCATGAAAAACAGTTTTGCCCGCGGGTTAAATTAATCGATATGTATATCGCCCAGCACACCTTGGCATTAACGATCGTTACTGAACAACCCTTGCAGTTTCTGTTCGGTCGGCACCTTCAAAGGAAAGCTCTTCGAATAGGCGTGTTGACTTATCCCGGCAAATTCACGTAAGGATTCATGGACATGTTCGGGCCGTATTTGCGTGCCGTTGTGTTCATCAATTGATAGCGTTTGTGGATCAACTGCAACAACAAACTGTTTTTCGTCAGTAGCTCCCACAACGCGGTTACCTTTGATACCGGCACCAATGAACATTGCAGAACCAATCGACCAATGATCTTTACCTTGGTTATCATTGTAGGTTGGCGTACGGCCCATTTCACTTTGAATGATGACGACCAATTTATCTCGAATTTGTAGTTCTTCAGATTTCTTCAAAAGATAGTCCACACCAGCGAGCAGTTCTGGGATTAACTTCATTTGATCACGATCGTTATTGGAGTGGCTATCAAATTGGCCAATCGTGAGATTTGCGGAGACACAGACACCGGCTTTAAACGAAGCGAGTGCAATATCGGCTTGCCGTGACAGTCTTTCCTTGGGTGATGACTTCGGCACAAAAGGAGTCACCCGTTGAAGAGCTTTCGAATTGAGTTGTGCTGCGTAAAGCATGTTTTGAGATCGTTCCACGCGAGGGAGACGCCGCTTTAGTAGACGCGACTGCATTTGTGATTGCAGCGCCCTTTCTATTCGTTCACTGACAAAATCATCGTGATAGGGATTTCGGGCGCTTCCCTGAACACCGTCGGCATTGGCAAGGCGATTGAGTGAATTCAGATATGGCACACGCGCCAGCGCTACAAGATTACCGGTGGACGAGTAGTTACCGAATGTGAGGAAAGCCAAGGGGACTTCGCCGCCATTACAGGCAGCTACCAACGCGGCAAAAGTAGGATAAGACAGACTGTCCAATTTGCCTGTTGCCATGTACCTTGAACAGGGAGAATGGTTGTTGACCGAATAGTCTAGCCCATTGAGCACCAACAGGCTGTCGCCATAGTTTTTAAAAAAGTCCTCGTTACTCATGCCTGACTCAATGTGACTCGCATTGGGGGCTAGACGATGATTGCCTTCGCTAAGAATTTCTCCTTGCTCATAAAGACGGTTCGACACAGCCGTGCCTTTTGGGTCCATCAAGTATGTGGTGTCCCAACCACCAGACGCATTGAAAACAACATAGTAGGGGCCACCGTAGAATGGGAGTTCCCCTTGTGGCAGGTCGTCGTTTCCCAAGAGTGACCTGCCGATTGGAGTGGACAGACCTAATCCAGCAGCTCCGCATAGCTTCAATATATCGCGACGTTGCATATCAATTCCTGTTCTTCCAACATACCCAACTCTCCATCGCTGCGTCGTTCCAGCAGACCTGATGATACGAATTATACCATGTATTTTAACCAGTTTCCGGACTTGGTGATTTCTGTATTGAACTGACCTAGTGGTCCGTTTTGTTCTGATCCTTGGTCCACTACTCGTACAAAAACTCGTGTTGCCGCAGCAAGTAGGTTACGACACCGCGCCACGCCCGAATTGAATAATCGGGGTCAGCGTCACGGGGAGTCTTGTCAGCCAACGTTTGACAGCTATAACTTTCCACTTTCGAAATGCCCGCCCTTGATTTCGAGTCGGAAATGATGCCGGAAAATAAATCGAACGTCCGCGTTACTTCGGAGTTATTAACCGAATCGAAACGACCTAGTATTAGTTCGTGTAAATGCATGATCGCTCTTCGTATCTGCTCATCCGCAGCAGGATTCACCCCCGGAATGATATCAATTTCAATTTCAGGAAAAAGTCGGCGTTCGCTAGGGCGCAACGCAAAGTCCGCCGCGACGTTTTTACAGGCGATATCATTAGCCAAGATTCGTTGAATGGCCCCCATGGCACCGCTGGGGTCCGGCAGTCGTTGGGTAACCTCCTTCGAGTCGATGCCGCCATAGAGTATCTTGAATTTGCTCTCCGGATCGGTCAGACGACCCCACTTTCTACCAAAAATAGCCGTCAGCTTTCGTTCAAGTTGCTCGGGAGTCAGTAATCGCACCAGACCAATATCATCAATCTCGGCTAGCCGTTTTGGATCTTTGACAGTGGCGGCTAGTCCGTCGGCACGATAGAATTTCGACTGAATGAGTTCTTGAAATACCACCTTTAAATTAAAATCGCTGTGAATGAACTCATCAGCTACTCGCTCTATTTCACCTTGCTGCGCTCGATATGCCCGACGACGGGCAGTAAAAAGAGGGTCATCGATGTCCTCTGGGGCCAACATAGGCTTGCGGCCCATGAGAATGTACCAAACATGTTTCACCATAGCGACGGGGAAGCGGGGGTCGCGAGCGGTACGTTCGCCTAACCACTGTAAAGATCTCCATTGCTCGGTTTGAGGCAACGATTCGCCGTTGAATCCCGGAGAAAACATGTCCTCGTACCAGCCCTCTTTTCGAGGACCATATATGCCTTTACCATCGACGACGTAAAACTCTTGGTAAAGTCCGGCAATTGGGTCCATCACTTTGTGGCAAACGACACAGTCGGAGGCCTGCATAGTGGGAATCTCATACTCGGCCGTTATCGCCGCCGCATCATTCACTCGCGGAGCCAAAGACAATAAATCAATCCCTAAAAAATGTTCAAAGTACATTCGGATTCGTAATCGATTGCGGTTCGTTTCGGTCGTCGGATATCGCTTTAAGTACTGGAAGGAACTCAACAGTCCCGCGTGTGGATAGAAACCCGTAGGAGACTCTTGCGCGGGCTTTCCATTACGCAATTTTAGCGAATCTATTCTCGTTGTGATGAATTCAAAGGGATCGTCAGGATCCACAAACTTGTCCTTCAAGCGCTCGTAGATCCCGTAGCCTCTGGCGGTATAGGGCGAGACCATTATGTAGTCAGCCGTTACGATCTGAGTAAATGGAAGGTCATTCCGCACGATATGCTCGACCAATTCAAGAGGCTCGCGACGCATGCCCTCGCGATAATCTCCTATCAGCTTAGTATAAGTGATCATTTTCGGGTGAGAATAGGGAAGCTTCTTTGCTTCTTCTGGGCTTAAACCTTTGCGTGGATCGCGCTCCTGATACCACAATCGATTCGTGAAGTGTTCGTAAGAAAGCGCCAATTCACCAGAACCGTCGTATCCTCGCGTAAGTAGTATGTCGTTAAAAGCTTCCTGCAAACGTTCGTAAAATGCATCTTCTTGCATCACGTCGTCGAGAATTCGGCGGATTGCGGTGAGCCCCTCGCGATGGACCAATGCAAGTTCTGTGTCCGTTGGTAATCGACCCGCCAATGATAATGTTACCCGCCGGAGCAAACGCCTAGGCGGCATCATTTCTATTGAATCGAAAAATGCCGGAATATTGGCTGCGATCTGTGCGTCTCGTTCTTGGTCTTTTTGCTGGGGGTGATTTATACGGCGAGCGAAGTCTTTCAATATCTGATACCCCGTCGAGCCCGGCTTGAATATTTCTCCGCCTTCGTGTTCAAGGTGACCAGTGGCCTTTAATAGTAATCTGGATTGACCTTTGTGCTTAGCGGCAGCCATCCGCTGAAAAGCTATATAATTTTGACGCAAGACCTCAGCTCTTTTGGTTCGATCGCGTGACGGGTCGCGCAATATGAAATCACTCGCTGAGGCATCACCGCCGTCTTGATGACATTTTAGGCAAACGCGTTCACCTAGTTTACTCCAGACTTCATCCACAAAAAATCGGTCAACAACACAAGCGGGCCCCGAAGGATTCTCCCCCTTGGGTACTACAGTGTGCTGGGTCTGAGATGTATTAACCGAAGTCGAACTATGTGCTCTTGGTTCTTGCTGGTATCCCCAAGCCAACCCGACTGTCAACCCGACACCCGACAGTGCTAAGCATGTCACCAATAGCCAATCTGTATAGGACCGGCGGCGTGTGTGCGACAAAGGTGACATCTGCATCTTCAATTTTGTTGCCTCTCACAGGTAGATTAAATCATCAAAGAACAATCCCCTGAACTCTTATAAGCCGAACATGATTGTTTCCCGTCGGCCATTGTACGACAAGGACTAGGTTGTCGTTAAATTGTACCTCAAAACGAAAATGTTTTGGTCTCTGAAGTAACACTAAGCTAAATAACAATGCTCGTTGACGGCCGAGAATCTGATTGCGAAACTGTAGAAACGACTAGCTAGAAACTAACGCTTCCCGTTAACACAGTAACGTCTTAAACAGTCATTGTTCTTTAGAAATTAGACCGGGAGACGACTCATCGACAAGCTGCCAGCGTGACATAATGAAGCGTTCCAATTCCACGCAACACGTGTCAGGCGACAGCGTCAGCTATTCGTGGCGGAGGGCTTCGATCGGGTCCATCTGAGCGGCCCGCATGGCGGGATAAATTCCGAACACGACCCCGATTAAAATGGAGATGCCCGCTCCCAACGGCAACGACCAAGGCACAATAACAGGCGCCACATTTTTGACCGACGTAGGCAGCGTGGCCATGATATCCGGCAGGGTTTGGTGAAGCAGGTCCTGTATATACCCAACGAGCGCCGGACAGCACAGACCTCCGATCACACCAGTAAAACCACCCGCGACCGACAAAACAATCGTCTCCGTAAGAAATTGACGGATGATATCTGATTGTCGAGCGCCTAACGCACGTCGGATGCCGATTTCTCGAGTGCGTTCGGTTACTGTCGCTAGCATGATGTTCATGATCCCTATTCCACCAACGATAAGAGTCATCGCAGCGATGATTCCCATGAATGCCATAAACATCATCCGCGTGGTTCGCGCTTGCTCTAAAAGCTCTAATGGCACGACGACCGAAAAGTCGTTTTGACGGTGTAATTTGTTCATTGTGCGTTCAACTGCTTCCGCTGTACTTACAACTTCATCTACCGATGCCACCTGAAACGTAATTTGGCTTAATTGGACTTCTTCACCGGAACGTTGGCCTGCACTTTGGAACATGACGGTATCCCCGATACGTTGCCAAAATGTTTCCAAAGGAATATAGACATTACTGACAAAGTCCTGTGCGGCAAGTGAACTTCCTATTCCTGCCATTGCCTGACGTGGTTCCATAATTCCGATTACGACATAAGGGATTTCACGTATGCGTATCGTTTTGCCGAGTGGTTCAGATACGGGAAAAAAGACATCTGAGATTTCCTGAGCAAGCACACAAACATTTGCTTTCTCAGATACGTGCAAGTCAGAAACAAAATTCCCTTTGCTGATCGTCAGTTTCATCGCTTGAGCGTATTCGGGTGTGCACGCAACAATGTGGGCAGCGACCGTCTGCCCGCCAAAATGAGCTTCGCGTTTTGTCTCGCGGATCAATAGATGATTTTCTACGGTAGGAATTTCTAGAAGTGCCGCCACATCCGAACGACGTATACCGTATTTAACAAAAAACGTTTCTGAGTCGCCGACATATTCTTCGGCTGGCATCCGACTGCGTAAAATAATGTTACGGGCGCCTAATTCCTCGATTTGGCGTTGCACTTCGCGACTGATTCCTTCACTGATCGCGAGCAACCAAATAACACTAGCAACACCGACAAAAATACCTAGGATTGTCAAAATGGAGCGCAGCGGGTGGAGAAAGATGCTGCTGAGTCCTACACGTAACGTGTGCAGTTTGGGTATGATCATGATCCGGGAGCGTTCTCTGGGATCGCTGCATTGGAAACCGTCTTAACTTTCTTCGTCGCAGCAGATGTTTGCCCGGGATTTTGCCGGTCATTTTGCTCGCCAAGTTCCGAGCGTTGTATAAAGCGGAAGGGGGT